>JAJZKS010000025.1 GCA_021850835.1 Thermoplasmata archaeon | reverse complement strand
TTCTTGATTTCATCAATTATCCGGGGTACAAGAGGGCAAATGCAGAAGTCATGATAAAGAAAATAGAGCCATTTTCCCTTGAAATTTTAGTCAGCTCCTCAATTGTTGCCTTGAGGGCAGGATTTTCCTTGTTAACTGGTTTAAGTGACATTATGTTCGACCGGTAGTACCACCCAATGCAGAATTATTAATAAAGCTTTTCGACGCCTGCTTCTGCGTTTTCCAGTGAATAAATTCAGTGTTCAGAAGAGGCATCGTCCACTTCATTTTCCACACTGTCTTGTACAAGGTATTTCAAATATCTTACTATGCCCATGATCTTATAGAATTCAGACTCTGTCAGGTTGGATCTGGATGCTATTTTCTTTATCATGACTTCTGCATTTGCCCTCTTGTACCCCGGATAATTGATGAAATCAAGAAGTTCAAATGCACTCTCCATAAGTAGACTGAAATTCTCTTCGCTTATAGTTTCTGCAATATTAGGGCTGCTTCCAGGTAGCTGGTTCAGCATTTCATACAGAATTATGCTGACGGCATGCGAGAGGTTATAAACAGGATAATCTGGATTGGCAGGAATATACATGAATGCGTTGCAAAGTTCTATTTCAGTGTTTCTGAGCCCGTCATCCTCCCGGCCAAAAACTAATGCTATTCTTTTGTTCCCCTGCAAATTTGTCTTCCAGAATTCCTGCGGGGTCGTAGGCAGCCTCAGAAATTTCCTGTCACTGTATGTAGGAGAACTAGAGGTTCCGGCTATTACTGAAAACCCTTTAATAGCATCTTCGAAGGAATCATAATGTCGCGCTGACTCAAGAATCCCCTTTCCATTCATTGCACGGTAAATAGCTTCATTTTCAATACTTGGTCCACCAACAATTCTAAGGTCGGAAAGGCCATTATTCTTCATAAGCCGGGCAATTGCGCCGATATTTCCTTGGTACTTCGGATGAACTAAAATAACCGATACCCTATCTGAAAGTGAGGAAAGTTGCTCAGAAATGGAGGAGAGATAATCTTTCTTCCTCTCTTTCAATTCAATTTTACTGAGTATTCTCTTGTTCAACTTTTGAGTTCCCCTCTTCTGCCGTCTTGGTCTTTTTCTCCTTCTTTGGGAGTGCGGCTTCTGTTGGGACCTCTTCTTTGGGCTCTTCCTTGGGTTTTTCCTCTTCTCCCTTGTAGACTTCTTCAATCTTGACATCCTTTCCAGGGAGGTATTTCCTTATGTCATTTACGAGCCTGTATTTTGCTTCAATCCATACTGGATCAAATTTCGCCTCTTCAGGTACAGTTATATTGTAGGCCTTAGCCTTTGAATCGACCTTGAATTTCTCAGAATCCTGATTGTAGTTGTAGTCGATGAGGGCCTTTATCTTTTCAACGTCCGAATCCACTTTTGCAATTACATTGTATTTGTAAAATACTGGCTTGCTGGCCCACTGATGATTGTAATCGACAAGAACTCTGCCTGGTGTAACAGAAATTATTCTTCCTCTCCGGTTTCCAAGTGTTATTTCCTGGCCAGGGACTGGATCAATTTCATGCCTCTGAAATTCTCTCACCGTGTGAACCTTGATGTTTTTTGGATCTCTTAGGCCATAAGCGTTCTCAGGGGTTATGTTTACTTCATATTCCTTTCCAACTTCGGCGCTCTTGAAAGAATCATTAATTTCCTTGAAAAGTCCTTCTGACCCCACTATGAGGACAGCTTCCCTATAATGGAGCTTCTCGTCATGAATATCATTATCTTTAGCAAGCTGCTCTTTGTTTGTAGAAACTAGTTTCTTGTCGTCTCCAACATACATCTCGAAGTTAATTTTGATAAAATCTCCGTCATCCATTAGTTATCACCGAAGATGTGCAATGCGACGAAAGCCCGAAAACCTATTTATATATATCGAAGTAAAAGTCGGCGACATACTGGCAAGCAAAAATTGCTGGTCTCCACATATAATGCCATCATTATGCACTGTCTGATTATTTTAAATACATATATTTTTACACCGAAATATATTTATAAAACAAACAACTGTTAATATGTTGCAAAGCAGCAGTTTTTCAAGTGAAGCCATTTCAGCAATCAACATTGTTAAGAACTTCCGAGAGAGGAAGGCTCTGTCCAACCTCAACATACGGATTCCGGAGGGAAGGAGGGTAGCCATCCTTGGGCCTAACGGGGCTGGGAAATCAACCGCCTTGAAAATAATATGCGGCATACTGAAGCCTGACTACGGCGAAGTTAAAATACGGGGGCATGAACCAAACTCTCCCGAAGCCAAAAAAGTGCTGGGGTTTCTCCCTGAGGATGCAAGCCCTTATCCGACACTTTCTGTGAGGGAAAACCTGGAATACATCGGGGCTATTAGAAGTACAGAGGAACTTGGTGACAGAATCCATGAGCTAGTGAATACACTGGGCATTTCGGAATACCTTGAAAACAAGGTCTCTGCACTTTCCAGGGGAAACAGGCAAAAAGTGGCAGTAGCTTTAAGCATCATACACCGGCCTGAGATTATGGTCATGGATGAACCGTTGAATTATCTTGACATTCCAACCCAAGAAAGCCTCATTTCCATGTTTTCTGAGATGAGGGGAACCTTTCTCGTATCAACACATATAATGTCCATAGCAGAGAAACTCACTGATTACGTCATAATCATTGCAAGGGGACAGGAAATTTGGAATGGTCCCACAGATGACCTGAGGAAAATGGGACACGGCCAGGAAAGCATAGAACAAATAGTTTCAAGGTTGATGAAAAGTGTATAGCCTGATTCTTAAGCTTTTGATCCGTACTAGGCTGAGCAGGTATTATCTTCTCTTTTTAGGCATTATTGCGCTCATCGATGTTTCTGTCTCATTTTCAGGAATAGGTCCTGCCGCTGGCACACAACCCCAATCACTTGGAGGTGCAGTGGTCTTGCTATTTTTCTATTATATTGCACTTACAGCGGTCACACTTCTTGGGAATGGACTTGGAATGACTAAGCCAGACTCTGATTTTCTTCTCCCATCCTCCATAAGGGGAAGGACTTTGAATTATGCCCTTTTCACAGTCCAATTCATATCCATTTCCATTATTTTCATAATCCTCTCCATTTCTTACACCGTCGGATCCAATGGCATTTCTGCAGATTCAGCTTTGGTTGTCATGGATTTCCTAATGCTAGGAATCTCGCTTACCTCAATTTCTGTTATTGTATCGGATTTCGGAATGCCATACAGGGTCCTGGTATTTGCTGTCATTTCAGCATATATACTCTCCTTTATTGCGGGATTCCAGTACTCTCCATTCGCTTTTTACCGTGGCCATATTGAGACTTCTACAATAGGTACTGCTGTGTTATTCGCTGTGACCTTGATATTTGCCCTTAGATGGGTAAATACCAACGATCTCTATGTGAAAAACCCAAGAAGGATTTCAATAATGAAGAAAGACACATTCAAGGATCGCCTTACTTTCCTTGGCATGAGCCCCGAAAAAGCCATATTTCGGCATTATTTCATGCATTTTTACTCAGGAAGGCCAGTTGGAATGTCAGGGTCAGTAGTTGCACTTTCTTACAGGTACAGGTTAAAAGCAACACTCCCACTTATGGCAGGGATCAGTGCAGCTGTGGTTGCTGGAGTACACATATACCGGCCCCAATCTGCAACTGACATTTACCCTGTTCTCATAATTCTCATAGTGTATCTTTCGTTCGTGGTGAATTATGCACTTTATGGAAATTCATTTTCAGTGGAACGTCTCTGGCTCACAGCCACTTCAATGCCTTATTTCAGGTATGTTAAGGGGATGATTTCGGCACAGGCATTGCAAGCCGCGGTTCTTGAATTGCCTCTCGGGGTCGCCATTGCAATTCTTGGCATCCTATATGGCCCAATACTACTCCCATTGATTATTGCCGTGGAAGTAATTACCCCGGAGGCAGTGGCCATAATGTCTTCATTGAATATTGTGTCAAAACCTCCCCAAAGCTGGGAAAATGCGATCATGGTGAGAAGGGTTGGCCTGAAGCGCATCATGTTGATGCTCCCATATGCCACCATATTGTTAAGTGGCCTTTTCATCTCTATCCTGTACCCAATAGGCGCTGTAGTGGAGGCTGTTGTTCTTGCAGTCCTGGTATATGCAATACTAACGCGTAAAAATTACTGGGAAGGCATGGTCTCCAAACTTGCAGAAAGCAGTTTTATCTGAAGGCTATTGTGTAATCACGCCTGTTGATCCGTCTATGTGAAGCGCGTCCCCAGGATTTATTGTTCCAACCAGCCTGGTGTTCATGAGCACGGTTATGCCCTTTTCCCTGATCATCTCCTTGAGTTTTGTGGAGATATTGGGGATGAATATTACGGCCCTGATTTTCTCCAGATCAATTCCGGAAGGCAACTCCTGCGCGTCCAACACCAGGATGTCACCCTCTTTTGAACCAGGTGTGAAGACTTTGCCAGTTAGGCTCTTTCCTGAGGGATAACCTCTTCCCACAAAATTACCCACTGTGGCGACCCTTACCTCATTGGTTCCTCCAAACAGAAAATATGGCGCCCCTGATGTTATAATGACCCTGTCCCCCCTCTTTAGGAATGTCTTTTTCTCCACATAGGAAAGTGCGTCAACAGGGCTTATTTCCTCATTACCACCTTCAATAACCAGTGGTTCAACCCCTCGGTAGAGGTTCAGTTTTCTTGCAAGCCTATCGGAAGTTACAGTGGCTATTATGGGGATATTCGGTCTCACTGCCGCAAGCATCTTTGCCGTATTGCCAGTCTTGGTAAAAGCAAGTATCGCGTCTGCATTGATTTCCACTGAAATCATTTTTGCCGCCCGTGCAATTGAATAGGCAACCTGGTTTCCAAGAAACACTTCTGGCTCTTTCAACTGGAAATCTCTTGACTCCACATATTCAGCAATTTCTTTCAGGTACTTCACGGCGGCATCCGGATAATCGCCAATTGAACTTTCCTCAGAAAGCATCAGGACATCAGCATTATCCAATATGGCGTTTGTTACATCTGAGACTTCTGCTCTTGTCGGGCTGCTGGATCTCACCATGGATTCAAGCATCTGGGTAGCTACAATTGTGGGCACACCTTGAATGTGCGATTCTTCGATTATCTTCTTTTGGGCTATTGCAACTTCCTTAAGAGGGAGTTCCACTCCAAGGTCTCCTCTGGCGACCATGATGAAGTCTGAGACTTTGGCTATTTCCCTGATATTCTGGAATCCGTTCTTGGTTTCTATCTTTGAAACGACGAACTGGTCTCCCCCTTCCTTCATGATGATTTCCTGCAACTCTTCAACATCCTCCTTTCTCTGGACGAATGAAAGGGCGAACATGTCAACTTTAGCTTCAATACCCTCCTTAAGGTAGGAAATATCACGGTCTGTAAGATTTCCCAGAGGGAGGAATTTTCCGGGAACATTTACCCGGCTCCTGTCCCTAAGGACACCATCATCCATGGACTCAAGCACAATGCTTCCCGAATCTTTTCCTGTAACCTTCATGCGTATTTTGCCGTCACTTAAGAGAACCAGATCCTTTGGGGCTAGAATATCATATATTTCCGGGTGTGAAAATGTAATAATGCCTTCATTTCTGGAATTGAGCTTGAACTTTTCCCCAGTCTTCACTTTCAATTTTCCACCAGGAAATATTCCAGTTCTTAGTTCAGGGCCCTTAAGGTCAATCATTATTCCAACGTACTTGCCTGTTTCTGCATTGAGCTTATTCACAAATTCTGCCACTTTGCCAATGTAGCCAGGTGTTATATGTGCGGTGTTTATCCTTATGACAGACAGCCCACTCTCATACATTGATAGAAGTGGCTCCCTTTTAAAACTGGAGGGCCCAATAGTTGCCACAATCTTCGTGCTCGACACGATACAATATATTCTGAATCTATTTAATTCTGAACAAGCAGCTTGAAATCTTTTCACCGCTATTAACTGCGAATTTAATGTAAGAAGCTGCCAGTATGGAATTCTCCGTTGAGTATGGAAGTTCCAATTAGCATTCCAAGATATTGCGACACATCGTTTTCAAGCAAATACATGCTGTCGATCCCGCTTTCAAGCACTAGTCCCACCTCTGTCTCCTTATATTTTTGAAGAACCTGGAATTCTTGGGCTTCCATCTTCAGTGTTTTCAGGTTCCTTCTGTTGTATCCATAAATGATGCCTTTCTGAGGTTTCAGGGCTTCAAGAAATGCCATGTCATGAAATTCAACAAGTGCTTCCATTCCCAGAGATATGGCGTAGTTGCTCAATTCCCGCGCCTTTTCAATTCCCAGAAAATCAAGTATAAAAAGTACTGCATCTGCTCCTGAGTTGAATGCATTCCGAACCATGAGTTCACTTGATACAAAGTCCTTGTCGAGAATGGGAAGATTGAGTTCCTGCACCACTGTAATGTCGGCATAATTCCCCAGAAAGTGGTCCTGCTCCGTTAGAATGCTTAAGCCTGCAACACTCTGGAGATCTGCTTTCCTGAAATATTCAAGTGGCCCAATATCTTTTCCAAGATTAAAGCCAGATGGCGACTTCCTCTTGAATTCTGATATTATCCCAGTTTTTCCATGCTTCTTGAAATTCAGGAGGCTATCTTTTAGGCTGATAGGGCCCCTGATGCGATTGTATTCAACTGGTTTCCGCTGCCAGTTCCTGGAATAGATATGCTCAACTATGCTCACTGATAACACCAATGAAATTCCTCATTATTTCCCTGCCATATTGTGAGTAGTAGCTTTCTGGATGGAACTGTAAGCCAAATTTGCGGCCATCTTCTGAGTGGAAGGCCATAGCTGTACCGTCAGTAGCGGAAACTGCATCTACAATTATGCTGCGGTTAGGCTTTATTGCAAGCGAGTGGTACCTGACAGCGTTGAATCTCCCCGGGATTCCAGAAAGCAACCCTGTTCCAAAATTCTCCATGGTGTCTATCTCCCCATGCATCAAGGTGTCTGTTCTGTAGATTTCACAACCAAGATAATATCCTATTAGCTGATGGCCAAAGCAGATTCCAAGTGCAGTGGGGAAACCTTTTTCCAGTAGCTCCAGACCCATCCCCCTATCTCTCTGATTTACAGGATTTCCAGGTCCCGGTGAAATAATGAGCGCATCATATTCTCCTGAATCGACGTGATCAATATCAGCACTACTGTCAACCACATCCACTCCCAACCCTTCTCTCCGAAGAAGGTCCACTATGTTGAAGGTAAATGAATCCTTGTTATCAAGCAGCATTATGCGCAAATCAAATCGCCCGCCAATATTGTGCCGGCTTTGGCAATTATTTCATCCACTTCATTGCTGGGGTTGGAATCCTTTACTATGCCTGCTCCAGCCTGAGTGTATGACTTTCCACCATTTTTGAAGGCTGACCTAATGGTCAGTGCCATATCAATATGGTTTTTCCCCATTATTCCAACCGTACCGCCATAAGGCCCCCTCTCCGTGGTCTCATATTCATCGATAATCTCTATGGCCCGGACTTTTGGAGCTCCGCTTACGGTACCGGCCGGGATTAGCGAAGAAAAGATGTCAAAATTGCGCTTTCCTTTTGCGAGCTTGGATTCTACACTGCTTGTCAGGTGGATAACTGAGTAAAATTTCTCCGGTACCATGCTTCTGCTAACATTTACGCTGTCTGTTGAACTGATTCTGGAAAGGTCATTTCTGGCTAGATCCACAAGCATCCGGTGTTCGCATAGTTCCTTGTTGTCAGAAAGCAGCGATGCGACAAGATTGGCATCAGTGTTGCCGACCCGGTTTCGTGTGCCGGCAATCGGGTTTATGGCTAAATGCTCGCCGTGTTTGGTGAATGCATTTTCCGGCGTGCTTCCGAGAATTTCCAAATTCCCCATTTTGTAATAGTAAACATATCTGGATTTGTCATTGAATAGGAGGTGCCTGAGGATTTTCGGGCCGTTGAACCACTCCAGGTTGAATCGATGGGACATCACGACCTGCAAAGCTTCTCCATTCCTTATCCGTTCCCTTATTTCCAAAATGCTCTCTTCAAGCTTTCCCCTTTCCAGGGGTGGTAAATCAACTCTCTTCCCGCTAACATGTAATTGGCGTTCCTCTGTTCTTATAAAACTGCCAGAAACAGTCTCGGACGGGAGAATGGCTCCAATGAGTGGCCACTCTTTTCTGTGTCTGCTTTTGACTCCAAGTGTATCCTGAACGAGGCTGAATGAAGTAAAGATAGGAATTTTGACATCTCCCTCTTCAGATTCATCCATGAGTTCTGGGATGGTTTCATCCAGAGCTTTTCTTGCACTTCCATTGAATAGAAAAGGTTTATCATCAGTCTTGAAAAGGAATTCTTCGCCAACTAATCTATCCTTGTCGCTGAACCTGCAGAAATATGCAAAGTTCGCACCCTGCTCCTCGAGTTCACCTACTTTGTTGATAAGTGTCTCCTTCAGAACGGATCACCTCCATGAATTCTATGATTTTTTTGTGGCTCTTTCTTCCGGGTGTTTCCTCCAGGCTGCTGCTTACATCTATAAAATATGGGGAGTACAAGAGCAGTTTTCTTAGGTTTGAAACAGAAACTCCCCCTGCAATTCCAATGGGGAGATTTTTCATATTGCTGACCCTTGCCGTGGCAGAATCCAGGGCGTTTCTTCCATATTCCAGCAGGACAAGGTCTGCACCTAGCTTTATTTTTTCAATCCCTGCATTTAATGGAGATGGCTCTTCCTGTGCAAATACAACTGAAATGACTTTTCGGCCTAGTTCTTCCTTCACATAATCAATCTCATCTGCTCCATGCTGAAAATGCAGTTGCACATAGGATTCCCCGGAATGTATAGCCATAACTTTTTCCATTTCCGTATAAACGCCAGCTACGGTAGCCCCCATGGAGGACAACTCGTTGACCACGCTTTCACTTCCCTTTCTTGGAGATCTGTCTGATCTAACGATTCCGATGATGTCTGCGCCCTGCTCCATGGAAAATATGGCGTCTTCAGTGTTTGTTATTCCGCAAATCTTCACTTTGGGCTCATGCATCAACAGCGACCTCCACGACTTTCTGGATATGTTGATGAACTATCCCCGATAAGATGGTTTCAAGTGCGCTTCTGTAGGCTTCAATTATATCAGAGGATTTTCCATTTATCACAAGAGAAAGCGCTGCATTGATGGCTATGTACCTAGCGACGTTCGTGTTTGCGCCCGCAAGCCCTTCCATTGCCAAACTGAACGAAGTCTCCGGGTCTAAACTGGAAATGTGTTCTAATCCAATCTTCTCCCCGATTATTTCTTTAGGTCTGATCACCATCTTCCTGGCTTTGCCTCTGGAAATCAGCACAACATTGGTGTTGGAATATGGTGAGACTTCATCCATCCCGTCTTCTGAATAGATTACGCATCCTCTCTTATTGTTGTAAAGAATAAATTCCACGTAAATTTTAGAGATCTCTTCATGAGTAACTCCAAGCATCAGTACATCTGGGTCTGCTGGATTGGTAATAGGTCCGAGATAGTTGAAAGCAGTCTTTGCGGGAATCATTTTCCTTGCCCTTGCAAACTTTGCAAAACTGTCGTTGTATTTTGGTGCAAGTATAAATGCAAAAGAACTGTCCCTGATCCTCTTCTCCAGAGCGGCCTGGTCCATTTGGAAATTGTACCCCAGGAAGTTTAGGAAATCTGCACTTCCTTTATTGCTGGTGGCTCCAAAATTTCCATGTTTGGCAACCTTTACGCCCATGGCGCTTACTACAAGAGCTGCGGCAGTACTCACATTGATGGTATTCTTGCTGTCACCCCCAGTGCCCACAATATCCGAAACGCCCTGTATCTTTGATAAGGTGGCCCTTTTCTTGATTATATTGGCAAGCTCCCCAACTATCGAAGGCGTGTTTCCACTCTCGTTGATCTGCCTCAGAAACTCAGCCTTTTGCTCATCAGTGGAGTTATCCAGGATTGAATCTATTGCTGATTTCAGTTGATAACCACCAATCCAGCTCTCAGTCCGCATTTAGAGGAGCCTCCCTAACCGATACCTGGAATTTCCTGAACCCTTCGAGATCCCGATTCTTCAGATACTCCACAAGCAAGCTTCCTATAGCGACTCCACTGCTTCCAAGATCGAGAACCTCTCTAATCTGGGCTGTTGTTCTGATTCCGAATCCAAAATTAATTTCCCTCCCGGGTAGAAGATCAAGAATCCTCTTGGATACTTCCTCAAGATCAAAGGGCATATCTATTCCGGTCGAGGGTTGCAGGCCATAGTAAATCCAGGATCTTGTCATTGAGGACACAGAAATGATCAGGCCATCGGGTGTCGCAGGGTTGAAAAAAGGTATGAAATTGAAGGTTTCCTCAATTTCCGGAATAATCCGGTCACTTTCTTCGGAGTAGTCTGTTAGAAGATCAGGGACGATAACTCCCCTGAAGCCGTCATCTTTCAGGAACTCAGCATAGCTAATGCCTTGTTTGCTAAATTTTTCATAATAGCTAAGGGCATAGGTTGGAATGCCTTTTCCATTCAGAATGCTTGTGTATTCCAAAAGATGGGAAGGAGTATAATTCTTCAGGGCCACGGAATGGGTGGCCTTTATAATAGGGCCATCATAGAGGGGGTTACTCTCAGGTATGCCTATCTCTACATATTTCACCACATCAGGATCCACAGCTCCCAGAAAGGACTTCAATATTTCAGTGGACGGATAATCTGCGGTAAAATACAGGATCAAAGGCGTCATGAAATTGTTCACCTCTGGAAAATCGACATGTCGAGAAGGCCATGTCCACTTACATTGACGAGTATTGTCTCTCTGCTATTCCCGTTGGCCCTCGCATATTCTATTGCTGTGGCAATGGCGTGGCCTGATTCCGGTGCTGCAACAATGCCTTGGCTCCTCGCAAAAAGTTTCAGGGCATCAATAACACTACTTTCAGTAACATCACTGGATTTTATCTTACCAGAATTAACAAGCATTGAAATGGAAGGTGCCGCGCCATGGTACCGAAGACCCCCTGCATAGATTTTCTCAGGGACAAAATCAGACCCAAGTGTATACATCTTTATTGAAGGAAGGATCTTAGCCGTGTCCACATAATCATACTTGTATTCGCCCTTGGTGAACTTTGGGACTTCAGATGCCGTTGAAGCGAAAATCTTTGCTTCCTTGAATTTTTTCATGAGGGGAAAAACAAAACCTCCGAAATTACTGCCTCCTCCAACGCAACCAATCATCACATCAGGTTCCTCGCCAAGAATTTCTAGTTGTTTTTCCGACTCCAGGCCAATAACGCTCTGGTGCGTCAGGACTGAATTGAACACACTACCAAGCATGTATTTAAGATCCTTCTCCAGGGCATACTCTACTGCTTCGCTGATTGCTATTCCCAGTGTGCCGGGGTGATCCGGCGCCTTAGCCAGAACCTGTCTTCCGAATTCTGTTTCAGTTGAAGGGCTAGGTACAATCTCTCCCCCGTAGAGTTCCATGATATTCTTCCTGAGGGGTTTTTGGTTGAAGCTAACCTTTACCATGAAAATCTTCGATGTTATCCCTGCCATGGAGGCTGCAACCGTAGTGGCAGTTCCCCACTGGCCAGCGCCAGTCTCTGTTACAACGCCCGTAGAACCTTCATCTCTCGTGTAGAACGCCTGTGGGATAGCCGTGTTGATCTTGTGGGATCCGGTTATGGTGGCCCCTTCGTATTTGACCAGGATCTTTCCCTTATAGTCCAGGGCCTTCTCAAGTCCATTTGCCCTGAAAAGGGGAGTAGGCCTCCCAATCTGAGCGTAAATTTCCTGAACTTCTTCTGGAATCTTGGTATACCTTTGAAAAGTGAACTCCTGTTTCAGGATGGTTTTGGGAAGTATCCGGTTCAGAAGCTGGATCGAAGAATTCTTCTCATCCCTATCTACAGGGGGCGGAAGTTGTCTCGGCAGGTCAGGCACCACGTTGTACCATTCATGAGGGATAATTGCCGTATCCTGTGTTGAAAGCATTATTTTTCTCATCAATGCGATTTATTTAAACATTAGTGTTTATTTTTCTTCATTACTTATATGAAATGCAACAAAGTTTCAATATACACTTTGTAAATATTACCAAGCATGAGTGAAATAATTGTAGTATCAACAAACTATGTACCTGGGCACCGCGTAAAAGAAGTAAAAGGTGCAATATGGGGAATAACTGTGAGAAGTCGGGGAATTGGCGGCAACCTAATGGCCGGAATAAGGAGTTTGGCTGGTGGGGAAATCAAGGAATATGTCGTCATGCTCAATGATGCCCGTAACCTGGCAATGGACAGGTTAAAGGAAGAAGCCCAAAAAGTGGGTGCCAATGCCGTTCTAGACATGAAGTTCGACACCTCTGACATAGCGCAGACTATGACAGAGATAGTGGCTTATGGAACTGCTGCCGTGGTTGAGCCACTTTCGGAAAAAGGGCAGGCTGTCAGTCTA
>JAJZKS010000265.1 GCA_021850835.1 Thermoplasmata archaeon | reverse complement strand
GTTGCATTCTGTTGTGATTGGAGAACTACCGGAACATAGGTTCTCCCATTTATTGTGGCATTTAGAAAAAATGGAGAATAGGTGCCATTGTTGAATATAATTTGAAACCTGTAAAACCTGTTTGCAATAACAGAAAGTTCTAGAATATGCAAAGTGGGCTCTGTTACATTTATTGCAAACTGCCCGTTTACATAAATTTTTCCAGTTGGAAAGATGCTTGAATCTGTTCGTATAATTAGAAACTTGACATGGGCAATAAGTTCAAGATCAACAGGGGAACTTTGAAAATTTGTCACATTAAGAGCTGTGGCACTACCAGTAATATTATCATTGTGAAAAGCAGGCATATTGCTTTGTTGCATTTGCATCATGGAAAATCCAGGGGCAACCATAGCAAAAGCAAGCAAGAAGGCCAAAGCGTACAACCACTTTTTCATTTTATTATGGAACCAAAGAAAGTACTTAAACTAAGTTATCAAAGGATGAGTATAAGAATTAAATACGAGAAATTGCACAGTCTTTAGGCTATTGCCAGTGAGGATTTACTTCAGTTTTTCCAGTTCATCTTTGAACCAGTATGCGTCCCATGGTGAAACAATCAGCATATCCCCGGACTCAATGTTCTCATGAAGGAGTTTTCCCAGTATGCACATCCTTCTGTCTTCATACAAAAGTTCATAATCTCCGGGCATAGCGCTGGAGTAAAAAATAAAAAATGCCCTGAATAGTGATAGCGTGACTTCAGAATTTAAGGATTCTATGGATTCATTGCTATTCTCCACATATTTAGCTAGCGTGTCAAGCCCTAATTCAAGAACCTTTCTTTTAACCTGCAGGTCTGTTGACTGGCTTGAGTCAGATACTATTCCAGATATGTTGCATTCAGTTGTGCTTACGGGTATATTTTTTAATTCTTCTGTAAGTTTGTTTCTAATCGTTTCACTCCTGGATTCCAGGCTGATAAAAATTCTGGATGGGTTCTTTCCCCTTGCCATATTCACAAGTTCCATCATGGACTCTTTTTCTTTTTCCCCTTGGCCCGGCAAATAAATAAGGACGTCGATTTCTTTCATGATAGCCTCCTAATACAGCCTTATGGTTTCAAGGTTTTTCAATGCATGCGATTCTATTCCAAATTTCTGCCTGATCTGCCTGGCAAAGTCCTGCGCATTTTCGCTTTCACCGTGGTTTACAAGTATTCTCTTTGGTTTCGGCATCATAGTCGCTATATATGTCATGAGTTGCTTCTTGTCTGAATGCCCTGAGAATCCTTCAGCAGTTTCAACGTTCATATTTACAGGATATGCGTTCATTTTCCCGCCTTCACTAAGGCTTACTTCCCTTGCTCCCCTCTGCAGCCTTTTGCCAAATGTTCCTTCTGCCTGGTAACCAACAAATACAAGTGAATTTTTAGGGGAGTCGGACCATGCTTTAAAGAATTCCATAACCGGGCCGCCACTCATCATCCCTGAAGTTGCAAGGACTATGTTGCTTTCAGAAGAATCACATATTTGAAGCCTTTGCTCCCTTGTTTCAACTTTCTTGAATATTGGGCTCATGAATGGATTTTCCCTCTTTACCATGATCTCCTCCCTTAAATTCCTGTTCAGAAATTCCGGGTATGCAGAGTGGATTGCTGTCGCTTCCATGATCATTCCATCCAGGTAAACGGGGCATTGCTTTATCGCACCTGTCCTCATTGCTTCCTCAAGAACCATCATGACTTCCTGGCTCCTTCCAACTGCAAACACAGGAATAAGAACAGAGCCTCCCTTCTCAAAAGTCCTGTTGATTATATTTACAAGAATTTCGGATGCGTCCTTCCTCGTCTTGTGGTAATCATCCCTTCCAGAGTATGTGCTTTCAGTCATGAAGGTCTCTGCCCTTGGAAATTTATTATTTGCAGGATTAAAAAGCCATGTCTTCTCAAATTTCACATCGCCGCTCAGCACAACGTTATACAAACCGTCCCCGATGTGAAGATGGACAGATGACGAACCGAGAATGTGCCCTGCATTATAAAAGGTGAGCCTTACATCAGGTGTAATATCCGTTGTTTCATTATTTCTCAAAACAACCGTTTTCTTCAGTTCGTCCCTGATGTGCTTTGTTTCATAGGGTGCCTTGTAACCCTCCATGTGTGCCACCTTTATGAAATCGTTCTGAAGCAATATGGCAAGATCCCTTGTCGGTTGTGTCATGTAGATTGGCCCTTCATAGCCATACTTGTACAGCATTGGCGCCATGCCTGAATGATCAAGGTGCGCGTGTGTAAGAATGACTGCATCAATGGAACTGAGAGGCTGCACTTCCGGAAGATACAGATATGGAGACCCCTCCCACGGCTTTTCCCCTGCATTGCTTGTATTCATCATTCCGCAGTCTATGAGAATCTTGGAATTATTGGTTGAAACAAGAGTTGCGCTTCTTCCAACTTCCCTGTGCCCGCCAAGTGCGGTTAATCTCACCCATGTTTCACCTAACATTGTTGGCGAATTCAGTTTCTGGCCAAGCGAATTCAGGAATTTTTTCCTCTCATCCTTTACCTCCCGCATAAATTCCCTGACTTCCTTGACTGTGTGGGAGTGCATTGGCGGAGCCCTTATCATTCTTGGATACCAGTTGGTGCTGTGCTTTATTAATCTGACATATTCAGAGTCTTTTTGAGACACTACTGATGGCTCTTCAAGCTCAATTACCACCTCCCCTGT
>JAJZKS010000264.1 GCA_021850835.1 Thermoplasmata archaeon | reverse complement strand
GCTTATGATTTCCCTTTCCTCAAGGTATTTCAACGTGGAAGCCAGAGTCTTTGAATTCACGTCCGGTATGGTCTTCATGAGCTCATTGAAACCCATCGGACTGTCTGCGAGGTATCTGATCACAATAAGCTTCCATTCTCCCCCAATCTCCCTGATGGCATTCACGATTGGGCAGGTTTCCTCAATGGGACTTTCCCTGATTAATTCCTCAGAAGCTTTGCTTTCTGCCATCCTATTTATAATAAGTTGCCTCCGGTATTTAAATGTATTCTCTCTATTGAGTTTATTTAATGTATTAACTTACCAATGGTAAGTTATAAATAAAGAGAAACGATGTAGCACCATGGCAGTTAAGAACTGGACAATTGACAAGGCACATTCCGCAATGGAATTCAGTGTCAAGCACATGATGATCTCAACAGTCAGGGGCAAATTCGAGGATTTTGACGGTGAAATCATCGGCGACGCTGATGACTTCAGCACCATGAAAGCAAAGGTCACCATCAAGGCAAAGAGCATTGCAACAGGAAACCCGGACAGGGACAACCACCTCAGGTCAGATGACCTCTTTGCAAGCGAGAAATTCCAGGACATCACCTTTGTATCCAAGAAAGTAGCCGTAAAAGGCGAGGACCTAGAAGTTGTTGGTGATCTGAGCATAAGGGGAACCACGAAAGAGGTCACGCTTAAGGGCGAATACAGCGGCAAAGTCAACGACCCATGGGGAAACGAGAGATTTGGCCTGACAGCTGCAACCACAATTAACCGCCAGGATTACGGCGTCAAGTGGAACATGGTCCTTGAGGGCGGCGGCCTCATGGTCGGGGACAAGGTAAACCTCTCCATAAGCATCGAAGCCTTCGCGCCAAAGAACTGAGCATCGATGGAAATGGCCCTCAACTCTGTGGGCCGGCTCCATCTTCTTTTTTCACTGCATTTACATTCATTCCCGCAACAGCTTTTTTAACACTGGTTGCGACTGCAATAGCCAAAAGGGCGATTACGAAGAATATGGCCTCTGTCAGTGGTATGCCAAGTTTTCCAGCAAATGGGACAATGGAGTCAACCAATCCCATGGGCAGGGCATATGCCAGATAGAGTCTCTTCCTGTAGGTGATTGAAGTTACAACCAGGAATCCCCATGAATAGTGCATAAGCAGGGAAGAGAGGCGCTCCAGCACAGAATACCCAACCAACGGGAGTGCTTGAAGAGTCCCAACAAACAGCCCAGGGCTTGCCTTGTGGAGCTGGTCCGATACCAGCGTGCTGAGGGAGGATGGGCCCGAGGCAATGATGAGAAAGTCAGCGAGAAGGCTTATGAGGGAAAGCGCTCCGAGCAGTATTCCGTTTTCCCAGAAAGCCAGGGACAGCCCGTAGGCTTCGGCACTCTTCTGGGTGATGTATTTCCTGAAAGCGAGGGCAAAAAGGTAGGCCCCAAATACCTCGAACATAACCGTCTGGGCACCAAGGTAAAGGGAAGTTGGTATACTGGAATAACCAAATGATGCCTCCATGCTCCCGAGGGTGAAGGCCTGGACAACTGTCTTAAGGGCTATTGCGAGGAAGTAAGATACCGCAGAAATGCCAAGGACGGCCAGGGTAAGGCCTTTCTTCCTGTACCTGACCAGTAGGCCAACCACGATGGCGATTGAACCTATGGATTCAAGGAAAAACACAGGATCTATATTTTCAATAGCCGTTTGTATCCCGGAATTATAATCACCCCAATAATAAAAATTGCCGTCTGCAAAAAAAGGAAAATATTAAAGTGGCCCTTGAGGGGTGTCACTTCATAGAGAGGAGCCTTATGGCACTGTCGAGCAGGATGTCAACACCCTTGGAAAGGGCTGCCTCGTCCACGGTGTATGTCGGGCTGTGCTGTGGGCTAGTGATCCCCTTCTTTTCGTTCCCGACGCCAAGGAAGTAGAACGAGCCGGGGACCTCCCTGAGATAATAGGCAAAGTCCTCGCCTCCCATGGAGGGATTGGGATGATGCACATTCTTCTTCCCAAGGTGCTCTGATGCAACTTCATCAACAACTGCAGTTATCTCCGGGGTATTGAGTACCGTGGGGTATCCTTCACTATACTCGTACTGGTATTCAACCCCGTAAGCCTGGCAAAGATGCTTCAGCAGATTTTCAAGCTCCTTCCTTATCTTGTCCTGGACATCCCTGTGGAAAGTCCTCACTGTTCCTGTAAGCTCTGCAGTGGGAGCAATGACATTGTACCTGAAGCCGGAATTGAAGGTGCCAAATGTAACAACAGAAGGCAGGAAAGGATCGATCATCCTGGACACTATAGTCTGTGCCGTTGTCACAAATTCTGCAGCCACAACCAGTGCATCCACAGTTTCGTGGGGAGCTGATCCATGCCCGCCCCTTCCCATAATTTTGACCCTGAACTCGTCCGCGTTGGCCATGGCCTCCCTGGAATAAGTGGCCACGGATCCGGCTTCAAAGGATGAGATTACATGTTGCCCCAGGATGTAGTCAATCCCTTTCAGGGCGCCCGCTTTGATCAGGTTGACTGCGCCACCTGGAGGCCTTTCTTCAGCCACCTGGAAAAGCAGCCTTATTTTCCCCCTGAACGAGGATTTCATTCCAATGGCTTTTTTCGCTACTCCCAGGAGCATTGCTACATGGGCATCGTGTCCGCATGCGTGCATTACGCCATGGTTCTTGGACTTGAACGGTAGTTCCGTGCCCTCCATAATG
>JAJZKS010000024.1:11459-12621 GCA_021850835.1 Thermoplasmata archaeon | reverse complement strand
TGTTTCCCTGCCTCTCCCCTGGCCTCTGTCATGGGCTTTGGCTCCAGGTATTCCCTGATTCCTGTGAACAGGAGCGCAGATACTGCACCAATCAAGCCATACATCAGCGGAAACAGCACAATAAGGGCAAAAGACGGAATGCCTATGATCTGCTGCACTATATCCGCCAGCTTTGACACTGAAGAGAGCGGGTACATCAGGTATATGGAGAATGCTGAAACGAGGCCAATGATAAACCCTGCAATTCCTGAGTATTTCCTGCTGAGAACCATCAGGGGGATGCCGAGGAGTATTGCCCCGAATGCATACTGTATAGTGAACAGGGATGCATATGCCAGCCCAACAGATGCCACTATTCCGGCTGCAACAAAACCCTTATTCATACCTGATCACCGCCACTGCCTTCTGGTCATTCATGTTGTAGTATTCATGGTTGATCCACATGTTCAACTGGTTGGAGAAGTAATAACTGAGGATGTTTTCGCTGGGGCCGCCGGGTATGACACCATAGAACTGGCCGGTGCCAGGTGACGCGATTGTCCTCAGCGATGAGCCCACTGACACATATGGCTCAGGGATCTGAAGCGACCTTGGAACGCTTCCCACACTGACCGTGTGGCTTCCTCCCCAAATTGAGATTGGGCCGATTCCAAGGGCAGCTATTCCGGTTGGGCTTGCAACCTCAAGGAAGTGCACTCTTCCCCAGGTCCAGTTGCTTACACCTCCAAGCCTGCCAGAGAGTAGGGCCGTCTCCTTGGCGAATGCCTGCCTGACCAGCGTGGTGAAGTTTCCATGGAACCATACACTGCTCTGGTTTGTCTGGGCAAGGTAGATTGCAGTGGTTATGAAAGGCGCCGGAACTGATGAAAGGTTGACGTTTGAATATACCTTGTCGAATGTCATGTTGTACATCTCCGCTGTGAGATACCAGTACACGGTTATCCCTACCTGGTTCTGGTAGGTGGTGTAATTCCAGTTCTGGAGCTGGCTGTAGGCAGCGGCTTCAGTCTGGTTCATTGGCATGCCATGGAGGGCATTCAATAGGTATGGCGTGAACATCAGTGCCCAATAGTCTGAAACATTGGACTGGAGTGCCATCATGTCCGGGATCGTGGTGTTCTGGTGGCTCTTGAGGAAGTGGTAAATTGTCTGGGCCCGGCCG
>JAJZKS010000024.1:0-11449 GCA_021850835.1 Thermoplasmata archaeon | reverse complement strand
AAGAGCTACAGCATCTACTATACAAATAACGGGCCGCCTGATGCCCAGAACCCTCCAACGAAGGGATGCATGTAATTCTTCCCTACTGTGGGCTGGTTGGGGGCAAACATGTAGCCCCTTGCTGGGTTTGTTGCCTGCGGCAGCTGGTTGAACGGAACATTCCCAATGGGTTCGTAAGCTGGATTGGAACCGTTAAGCAGCGATCTGGAGCCGATTACGTCGATTGCGGTGTTATTCACGACTTCCTTGATCATGGGGTAGTGCCCGGCAGTTATGTATCCTGCATGATGCAGTGTTGCCATGGCAAAGTTCTGCGGGGGGGACCCCCAGTTCTGGAGCGCATTTAGCATCTGAGAGTAATTGGAGGATTGGTCCAGTTCCAGCTCAGCAATGAGGTCAAAGGAGGGTTGCCTGGCCACCCAGTTAAGGCTGATTCCATATCCCTGGTTCCTTGATATCAGCGGCCCGTTATTTGTATAGTAGATGCTGTAGCTCTTCCCGACAAGGGTGTAATTCTGCACAGCCATGCTGTGCCATGAGCCATTGTAGAGGTAGGAATTGTTGTGGAGTGTTTCCAGGTATTCATTTGCAGAGTTGCCCTCAGGAGTGGTGAGGCCCCATGAGGTCTTGTTGGTGTGACCGATTAGGATTCCCGGAACTCCTGCGAGATCCCATCCTGTAACATTGATTCCCGGTGCCTCAAGCTGCATTGGAATCCAGATTGATGGCGCGGTGAGCGGGAGGTGGGGATCATTGGCCATCATGGGATCACCTGACTTTGTGTAGTTCCCCCCTACAACCCAGCTGTTGCTTCCCACATGGGAGCCCAGTTCATGTGCCCCGGGCATTCCAAACGGATCAGAAATGTTTGCAAGCGCTCCCCTGATTAAGGGAGACAGTGTCCTGAGCAGGCTTGTGTTCACGCCTGTTGCATTCTGGCTGTACCAGTTCTGTGACCAGAACTGATTGGGTGAAATCCCAAGCTGTGAGAGGTTGTGCCCGAGGACAGTGCCGTCCCCGGGAACCATTGTAACGTTTTGGGTGTAATATGGATAATATGGCCAGAGGAGTGTTGCGTTCTGGTAGCCCAATGCATTGTAGATCAGGGCTGACTGCAGTGGCTCTGCTGCACCTGTGGTGAGGGACCAGGACATGTACTGCTGCCAGCAAAGGGTATAGAACACAGTCCACTGGAATGGCTGGATGCCAAGAAGCTTGAACCCTAGGTGGTTTGAAGCCGCGCTGGAGTTGATGTAAGCATTAACTCCAGAGGCATATGACTGGAGGTATCCGTAATACTGCGGATAATCCTTGATGTAAGCCTGTTCCAGTGCCCAGGCATTGCTTGGAAGGCCTATAAGACGCATGGCCTGGTCGGAAGCCACGCCTGAAGCCCCAATATACCTGCTTAGATTTCCAGACGCCAGAAGAGCCTCAAGCTCCATCTGGAATAGCCTCTGGCTTGCAGAATAATAGCCCTGCGCAAACATGAGGTCTTTCATGTTTGAGGCCTGAATATGGGCGACCCCAGAAGCATCAATTGTGACGTTGACCGGGCTGCCCAGGCCGGGGATATTGACGGTGCTGGAAGTCAGGTTTCCCTGGCCAGCTGATTCCCAGAGCCCAAGTTTTGGGTTCAGTGTAGTGAAGTTTGTTGACAGGTATGACAGAAGAACTAGAACAATAACCAGAAGAACAAGCCATCTGATCTTCATCCAATACTAAACATACTCCATTATTAAAAAATTCGCATCAGAGGATTTTAATCTCTACTATTTTCCATCTCATGAATAGCAAAAAATATACATGCCTTTTACTGGATATACATGCGCATGGACTCGGAGAAGCTGAAACTTGGCCACATTTCCACTGATGAAATTCTTTCAGGCATATCAGGCAGGGACCCAATCATGGGTGAACTGGCCAGGAGAATAGGGTACTTCAGGCTTGAAGCGGGCGGGGGCTATTTCGAGTCCCTTGTCCAGGCAATCGTTTACCAGCAGATTTCAGGAAAGGCAGCTGAATCCATATACAACAGGTTTCTGGAAAAATTAGGAGGCCCGGTAACACCAGAGAATATTGGAAAGCTCAGTGATGAAGACCTCCGTTCTTCAGGCATCTCTCCACAAAAGATAAGATATCTGCGGGATCTCAGCAGCAAGACTCTCAGCGGTGAGCTCGACCTCAATGGCATAGAGTCCATGCCCAACAGCGACATAGTCCGGAAGCTCACCATTGTAAATGGGATTGGCACATGGTCTGCGCAGATGTTTCTCATATTCACCCTCGGAAGGCTTAACGTCCTTCCCCTGAATGACGTAGGTTTTCGGAATGCCCTGAAAAAACATTATTCCATAAGAGGTGAACTTACGGACAGAAAGATAACAAGGATTGCCTCGAAATGGGCACCGTATATGTCGGCGGGCGTATGGATTTTATGGGAATGCGAGAACACGAAGCTGCCCGCCTCATCTCCACGAGAGAGGAGCCATGTCCCCGCAACTGAATACTAGTTCTGAGGTTCAGATGCCAGGTACTTCTCCCGGCACCCTCCTGAAAAGTTGCACGTCTCCGATATGCGCGGCTCCCCTGAGGAACCTGGTGAGCCTTTCGACACCAAAACCGCCGCCTGCAGAGGGAACAAATCCCTTTCTTGCTTCTTCCAGGTATGATGCGTAAATGTCCATGGCCAGCTTGTCCTTGCCCATTCTTGTCCGGATCCTCTGATAATCGTATTCCCTTTCCGCACCTGAAAGGGCCTCCCCAACCCCAAATGGGTATATGAGGTCATAGTTCAGGTAATGCCCGGGGTTCTCCAGGTCTTCCCTGTCGTAGAATTCTCTCCTGTGGCATGTAGCCCAGAAAGGCTGGTCATGATCCATTGATGCCTTGTATTCCCAATCCTCACCATACCTTTCCTCAAGCTCGTGCGTGGAGTATACCCTGAAGGGCCCCTTGAATGCGAAGGGCTCTCCGTCCACCTTCCTGATGCCTTCCGCCCCAATATGTGAAGTGAGCCCAACCAACAATCCTTCCATCAGAGAAAATACGTCCTTCATCTTGCCATATGGGATCTCGAAATCGGCCTGGGTGAATTCAAACAGGTGCCTTCCGCTGGCTTTCCTGTCAGCCTTTTCGAGCCTTATGTTAGGTGAAAGGATGAAAATCCTTCCTACATCCCTCACAGCTACCTGTTTGTGGAGGATCATTGAGTTCATGGTCCTCATGGTTGTTCCCAGGTATTCAACTTCAATTGTCTTGAGAATGGAAGAGTTTGGGTCAGGGCCAAGTGGATCCGTACTCCTGCCCAGCATTACCGGCAGCATCTGTAAGAAGCCATGGTCCTGGAGATAGTTTGTAACATATCTGAGGATCTGGCTGGTAAGTTTCAGAGAGCCCATCAATTCAGTTTCCTGCGCTTCAATCATTATGAACCGAACCCAACGATGCTGGATCATAGATTAATTTTTCTGCGAAAAATCTCGGATTTTTTTCGATAATTTGCAGTATGCTTAAATACAACATTGTATTTTTTCCAGCATGGATGAAACCGACCTCAAGCTTCTCGAGCTTGCAGACCATGGAACCACAAAGTATTCCCTGCTTGCCAGGAAGCTTGACATGCCTCTTTCCACAGTGCATTCAAGAATGAAGCGGATGGAACTGGACAAGGTGATTAGGGGGTACAGGGCAGACGTAGACTGGAAAAAGGCCGGCCTAAACCTTACTGCTTTTGTCTTAATAAAGGCCGATGTGGGAAAGCTCAGGGAGACTGGAAAGACACAGGATACGCTCCTTGAGGAACTACTTGAAACACAGTATGTTGACCAGGGTTATGTGATCACAGGCGAGGCTGATCTCCTCATAAGGATAACGGCCAGGGACTCATTCCACCTCAAGGATATCCTCCTGCGGGACATCGACTCCATGGATGGAATCACCGGCACAAGGACAATCATAGTACTCGGATAACGGAAAGGCATACAGTTTTGCTGAGTAAATATTATATGGGATTCTTAGCTGATCGCCCGTGAACACCGCCACAAAGGGTAAACCCAGGAAGATCCTCATATGCGATCCTGTGGACCGGTCTCTTATTGCAGGGCTTGAGCAGAAAGGGCATTTGGTCGACTACATGCCAGATTTGGGCCAGGCCCAGCTCATGGAAATCCTGCATGGTTATGATGCAGCCGTGATAAGGAGCAGGACCAAGCTCACGTCGGAAGTGCTCCGTTCCGGCCATGGGCTCCAACTCATAGCCAGGGCCGGGATCGGTACAGACAATATCGACCTTGGTGCCGCAGAGGACCTTGGAATAAAGGTTGTAACAGCGGCTGGATCCTCCACTGATTCTGTTGCAGAACTTAACGTGGCGCTTCTTATCAATATAGCAAGAAATATAGGCTTCCTGAACCGCCAACTAAGGGCTGGAAAATTTGCGAAGGCTGCTGGCACGGAGATCGCCGGCAAGACAGCGGGCATGATAGGATTGGGGAGGATTGGTTTCCAGACTGCAAAATACCTCAGGGCTCTGGGCCTTGGGATCATTGCCTTTGACCTGCAGGAGTCAGAGGAACTCATTGGGAAGGTCTCAGGGAAGTATGTCTCCCTTGACACCTTGCTTGAAAAATCAGATTTCATCTTCATCTCTGTGACCCTAATGAAGGATTCAAGGGAAATACTTGGAGAGGATCAGTTCAGGAAGATGAAGAAAGGAGCCATTCTAATCAATACCAGCAGAGCAGAAGCCATTGGCCTTGAGCCGCTGTTAAGGTCCCTCAGGGAAAGCAGGCTTGGTGGATACGGGGCAGATGTTCTCTGGAATGAGCCTCCTGATTCTCCCCTTGAAAAGGAGCTAATTGCAATGGAAAATGTCTTAATAACCCCGCATATCGGCGCACAGACTCATGAAGCTCAGGGCCGAGTTGCAAGGATGACACTGGAAAATATGCTGAAAGCTATTGAGGAGGCCAGCACATGATGCTCATACCTGGCCCGGTGGAAGTCCCGGATACAGTATTGAGGGCATCCGCCTATGTCAGTAACCACAGGTCTGCAGAATTCAGGGAAATTGTGAAGAATTCAGAGGAAATCCTCAGCAGAATTTCCGGCTCAAACCATAGTGTGATCACAACAGGATCCGGTACTGCTGCTGTTGAATCAATGATCTATTCCTTCATTCCGCCTGGAGAGAATGTCGTTGCAGTGACCTTTGGGGAATTTGGGAACAGGGCCATTGAAAGCCTACAGAGAAGGGGAGCCATGGTCCATGTCATGAAAAAGAACGAAAACAGCACAATCGGGAAAGGGGAAATGGAGGACTTCGTCAGGAGATACCCCGGCACCCGCACCGTTTTCCTTGTACATAATGAGACCGGAAATGGCACTGCCATTAGAAACCTCAGGGAAGTTGCCCAGGAGGCTAATGGCCTCGGTGCAAAGGTTCTTGTTGATTCGGTGTCAGCATTCGGGGCAATCGAAATTTACACCGACAAGTGGGGGATCCATGCCTTTGCAAGTTGCAGCCAGAAGGGACTTGCATCGGTGCCGGGAATTGGAATTGTGTGCATTGGCAGCGAGGGAGAGAACCGCATGGTAAAGGTACATGACCTCCCTGCTTACCTCGACTTAAGGACCTCGTTGGAATTTCTGGAAAAGCATGAGACTCCGTTCACGCCATCCACAGGAAGCTTCAGGGCACTCCTGGCTGCCCTCAGGATATTTGAAAGAGAGGGCCCCCAGAAGAGATGGGAGAGGCACAGTGATGCTGCCCAATACATCAGGGAATTCATGAAAAAACATGGTATGGCCGTAATTGGCAGAGAGGAAAATTACTCTGATACTGTGGTTGCTGTGGAGCCGAAATTGCCAGTTGTCGACGTCCTGAAGGGACTTGCCCAGAGGGACATTGTTGTTTCAAAGGGCATGGGAAAGGACAGTAACAGGTTCCTCAGAATTGGCAACATGGGGATCGTGGACAATGTGAAGGTGGCAAAGTTTCTCAATGCATTCTCCCATGCTTGCGGGATCGAAGATAAGGTCATCCCCAGTGATTTGCCAAAGTCAACCGCCATTGACAGGAAGATCTACGAAGTTGATTTCTGAGCTTCTGGCTTTAGGCGATTATTCCTTTTTTTTCATCAGTTTGTAATATACAAGGCCGCTTGCAGCCTGGAGAATTCCTCCAAGGACAACCGGGAAAGGGAGGTCAATATCCATAAGATAGCCGGACAAACCTGAAAAGCCTTGGGAAACCCTCATAGAAACGCCCTGGAGGCTTGTTCCTGCACCAAAATCGCCTTCCTGAATGCCGCTCACATTGACTGCATTCCTGCTTGGCATTCCAAACCCTGCAAGGAAAGACCTTCCTGAATAAAGCAGAATTGCAAGCACCACAAATGGCGATATGGCCATCACTGCCAGGAGTGCCCCCTGTATTACCCTGGTAACCCATGCAACGTTCAGCGTTGACTTCCCCCCAGCCGAGACCTGGACCCTGGAAGCAAGCAACCCGCCAATTGCGGATCCTACGTATGACCCCAGAAATGCAAGCCCCACCTGTGATGCTGAGAGGCCGTACCTGAGTTCATACCACGCAGGTAGCAGTACAACTGCAAGGCCAATGCCTGATCCATTGACGGCATTGGAGATTGCCACCTTCAGGACATGCTTCCCGCTGGACTTTTTCATTACATGTTCCCTCTTCTTCTTCACAGGTTTCTCCTTCAGCATGAAGAGGGACGCCATTGACAGGGACACTAGGGCAAAGCTGACACCATACAGTACCCTGAATGAGTCCTGTGCGCCAAAGGAATTGATGAGGAGGCCGTGCGTATATAGCATGAGGCTTCCAAGTATGGAGAAAAAAGAGGCGATGGAAGTTATAAGGGCCATGCGCCTCACCCTGCTGGCATTATCAGACCAGTTCGTTGCAACGAAGGCATTCATCCCGGGCGACATTGCTCCCCTCATTGCGCCTGCAGAACCCGTGGTTCCTGAGATAATAATGCCTGCAAGGATGACGTATATGTTCGTGCTGAAAGTAAGGGCCGCAGTTATGAAAATCGCTGGTATCTCACCGATAATCAGAGCCCTCTTGAAGCCTACCCTGTCGCCGAGCATCCCTATTCCAAGAGATATGAGCACGGTTGTAAGTGACACAAACAGGTAGATCAGGCCGATGGAAACTATATCGAATTTGAGTTCGAGGAGGTACAGGGGCGTCGACAGTGTTACAAATATGAGCGCAGTGCTCCTGAGTGCCCTGGATGTGAGCAGGAACTTGAAACGGCTCTCCACCAGTGCACCATTGTTATCCTCTTCCATCAGTGCAACTCTCATGGATTGGCAACTCATACGTAAAAACATGGTTTGTTAAGTGTCCATAGGTTTCCATTTATACCAAAAACCATACCTTTATCTTTTAAGCAGGCTATTTCACACAGGCTTGGCGGAGCAGCTTTCAAAATGCCTGTAAGGATGGGATTAGGCGAAATTTATCAGGATTGGGGCTGTGTGCGACATTGCCAAAACGTGGAGGATGAAATCACTTGCAGACCGTAGACGGAACTAAGGAAGGAAATGTGCATTTCAAGTGGCAGCCTGAGAACAGGCCCATTGCAACTGTGAAGCCTGGAGAGGAGTTCATGGTTATCATACCTGACTCATCGACCATGCAGATAAAGGAGAATTTCACAACGAAAGATATGCCGAAGATTGACGGAAGCAAATTCGATGGCGCAGTTGGGCCAATATATATCGAGGGAGCGGAGCCCGGGGACGCCATTGAGGTTGAGCTGATGAAGATAGAGACCGGCACATGGGGCTGGACTGCCATAATGAAGGATTTCGGCCTCCTGAAATTCCAGTTTGAGGAAGAGCTCTTCATGTGGGACATAAAGGACGGATACGCGACTGCCAGAGGAAATGCCCTGAAGGGAGTAAGGATCCCCATAAGGCCATTTCTTGGCGTGGTGGGAACTTCACCTTCAAGCGGGCAGTACGGAATGATACCTCCGCAGGCCTTCGGAGGCAACATGGACAATAAGCTCCTGAAGCAGGGTGCCAGGCTGCTGCTTCCTGTCAATCTCAAGGGAGGCATGCTTTCCTTTGCTGATCCACACGCTTCACAGGGCGACGGTGAGGTCTGTGGCACAGCCGTGGAAACCTCAGCACATGTTACAGCCGTGGTTACGCTGAAGAAAAACTTCCCGCTGAAGTACCCAAGGTTGCATTCCTTTGACGAGGGCAAAGGGAAACAGCTGGTTTCAATGGGTGTGGGGCCGGACCTTTACAAGGCTGCACAAGAAGCCGTGCTTGACATGATTGGCGTGCTGAAGCAGAAAGGGTTCACCGGCAATGAGGCATATGCGCTTTGCAGTGTTGCTGGAAACCTCAGGATCAGCGAAATTGTGGATGAACCCCATTTTGTTGTCTCCCTGCTTATGGAAGAGGAACTGGCCAGCAGAAACTGACCATCCCAGCAATTTTCCTTCTCGCCATTTGATTAAGGTTATGCCACTTGAATCCTTATGGTGACCATGGGAATGTTTCAGAGAAATTATGACAGTTCCCCCGACTTCTGGAATAGCGTCATAGCTACAGTGCTCTCCTATGGCACCACCGAGATACCGAAAGTGGACAGGCACGGGAACAGAGTGCCTGATCCGGAGAGGAGCGGCCTTTTCCATCGCTCAGTGGGCGAAAGGAAGGGCCAGGTTGCAGACTGGAGGGCTTCAATACCGGGTTCCAGGAGAGGTGTCCACGCAGTGGAGTTTCAAGACAGATATTCGGTCCATGTGGACAGGTTTGACCCAGGCAAGGATCCGTTGAAGCATCTTCTTGTTGACAGCCCGAAAACATTGCTGGGGCTCATCGGGGCAGGATTGGTTTCCATGATTTTCTACAGCCTATTCGGGGGAAGAAGGGGGCTGTAGCAGCAAGCTTTTACATTCACCTGTCAATATCCCTGACAGAAGAAATATGGAGAGTGATGGGGGTGATGATTCCTGGCGGCTGACCTTGGCATTTACTACACAATGCTTCTGGCAATCGGGGACACTTTCCTGCGCATCTGGGTCCTGATGGTCCTTTCCATAATTGCTGCCCTTTTCTTTGGCATTCTTGCTGCGAGGGTCAAGGCTGCCGGCGCTATTATCATTCCAGTCACGAATATACTGCAGGCCGTCCCGGTGATATCGTTTTTCCCGATCATACTGGTATTCTTCATAAAGAGGATCGGCGGCCCGTTAGGCGTGAACATAGCATCTGATTTTCTCATATTCACTGCCCTGATCTGGAATATTATCCTGGGAGTGTACGAAGCCACGATACACATACCTGAGGAATATTTCCAGGTCTCCAACGTCTATAACATGGGCCTGTTCCCCAGGATAAGGTACCTCTACCTTCCAGCTTCATTCTCGCATATAATATCAAACATCATGCCATCATTTGCAAGCGGCCTTTTCTACATAACCCTCAGCGAAGTCATATCAATAGGCACGTCCAACTACACCGTATTTGGAGTTGGCTCCCTGGCCGTTACCCTTGCAGCAAGCAACCATTTCTCCCAGATACTAATTCTCATAGGTTTCCTCATAATTGCCATTGCGTTGAACTTCTACTTCATCATTAACCCGCTCCTCAAGAGGACAGCAAATTACACCTTTGATCTCAATGTCCCTGAGGAGGATCAGGTGACAAGGAAAAGGGAGCGGAACGTCTTCGTATCAGCCATAGGGGGAAGGGTTACACAGGTCCTTTCCTCCGGCGTGAATGCAGTTTATTCACTCAACACCATATTTGCCGGGAAGAACGCGACCCAGAAAAGGACAAGAAAGCTGCACATTTCAGAGCGTTCCCTGAACATAATCGTTGGCGGCATTCTCATCTTCATATTTGCTGTCTCAGTGTATTTCGTTGCCGTTGCAGGCTTCGGGGCGGCCTTTGTAGTATACCTGACCGATGTGTCTGTGCTTTGGCAGCTCACTGTGGCCACAGCGTTCGATCTGCTCCGCATTGCAATAGTTTTCCTGGTAAGTTTCCTCATAATGGTCCCCACGGCCATATACTTCGGAAGCAGGGGCAGTTCCGGAAGGCTGGGGACAGGAATCTTCCAGATCATATATTCCATTCCTGCCCCAATCCTATTCCCGCTGATCGTTGTTTACCTGACACCCTTCCTCTCAGGATTCCTGGGTGAAGGGCTGGCCTACAACTTCAATGTCCTCCTTGTAACTTTCCTCTCCGCAGCAGCCTATATTTTCTTCAATGTATACGGGACTGCCACTGCTATTCCCAGGGACCTGAGACTTGTCACAACCACATTCAAGATAAAGGGCTTCAGGAAATTCAGGTACCTCTCATTCCCTGCCATCATACCTGGCTTGATCACAGGATCGGTTGCAGCATTTGGCAGCTACTGGGGAGGCCTCATGATTGGTGAGTACACCAAGATAGGGGGCAAGACCTATTCAGTGGGAAACGGGCTCATGATGCTCATAACAAAGGGCATAGCACAGGGCAACCTGCTCTTTGTGGATGCAATCGACCTCTTCATGGTATTCCTCATCGTGATCATAACATACCTACTGTGGATGAGGCTCTACAAATATTCGGAAAAAAGGTTCAGCGCCTGACATATATACAGCAAGCTTAATTTCTGATCTCTTCTTACTTCAGAAAAAGGTGCCTTGAATGACCGGAAATTTTGCCTACCAGAAAAAGAGAGTCGAAAAGCTCAGAGAATTAATGGATGAAAACAGGATTGACGCTTTCCTGGTGCCCACTGGACCCAATTTCTTCTATTTCACAGGATTTGAGACAGAGAGCCATGAGAGGCTCACCCTAATGTTCATAACCATGGATGACCAGTTCATACTTGCGCCGAAACTGATGGAGGAACAGCTGCACCTGCATTCCTGGGTTGAGGATGTCCGACCATGGACTGATGAGCAGAACCCCCATAAGATGGCAAGGGACTACCTTGAAAAGGGGAATGCGTCCCTGGTCGCGATTGACGGCCTGCTCCCTTACTTCCATTATGCGCCCCTTTTCCATAACTCTTCCTCAAAGGAGATTCTCGGGGACAGTTATACCATGGCTCTTAGGATGGTCAAGGACAGGGAGGAGCTGGAGAATATTTCAACTGCTGTGAGAAAATCAGAGGAGGCTTTGAAGCTCACCCTAGACTTCGTTTCTGATGGAGTTACGGAGAAAGCTGTGGCGGGAAAGTTGCAGGAGAACTTTGAGAAGAAGGGCCTAGATATGCCCGCCTTTGGATCCATTGTTGCCGCTGGCGAGAATTCATCGGTGCCCCACCACACCCCGTCTGACAGGAAGATTGCAAGGTATGAGCCCATCATAATTGACTTTGGAGGAAGGTATGGAGGATACGCCTCAGACACCACCAGAACATTCTACATAGACAGGTGCATACACAGAGGAG
>JAJZKS010000023.1 GCA_021850835.1 Thermoplasmata archaeon | reverse complement strand
TGTCTAATTCCCAATATTGATGAAAGATTACGAGATCCGTGAAGATAAAATAATTGTCTGGCCAGCAGGGGTTGATGAAGTAGCGTTTTCCGCTCCTGACATAAATAATGTACACGATGAGATTTTAAAAACTTCCGGGACAAGATACTTTGTCAGATTGGCTCGAATTGATAGAGTCAAATTCATAGAATTTGGAATCAATATTTTACCCCTATTTCCACAACTTACCTATCTGGTTATTGGACCATTTGATGACAACAATTACCTGAATGAATTGAGACAGCTTGCATGTAAGTTGGGTGTTGAGGGTAGAGTTATATTCACGGGAAGGGTGAACGAGGACGAAAAAAGATTCTTATTACGGGGCGCACTCTTTTATCTTATTTCTAATCACGAAACTTTTGGGGCTGCTACAGTCGAAGCAATGGCACAATCTGTTCCCATTATTGGACCAAACTTAGAAGAATATAAAGACTTATTGACAGACCAAGTAAATGCCTTGATTTACGAATATGGTTCAATTAGCAGTTGTGCAAATGTGGTTGAGAAAATAATACAGAACGAGACATTACGCTTAGAACTCGGTAAAGAAGGTAAAATTATAGCTAGAGAAAAATTCTCTTGGGATAAAATAGCTGACGTAGCAGAAAATATCTATAGGTCTTTTTAAGGTATTTGCCTCTTCAGGGAATATTGATTCATAAATAATTATGTCCTATTAAGAGCTAAAATCACTGAATGAAAGGTAAAATCTCGAGAGTTGAGTATGAAAAAAATTAACTTTTCGTTTATCCTTTAATTTTACAGATTTTGTTAGAACCTACATTGTTATTTAGATAACTAATGCAGAACAACCACTAACATCAGTTTTCTAAGAAAATGCATTTTATTTGGAAACAAAGAAAGTATGAGTTCCTTATTTTCACCTTTAAAAATGCCTATAAATCTGGCCAATCCAATATAGATAAATGCACCTAAAATGACATATAGTGGAAGGTAAATGACTCTCAATCCAATATAATTAGAAAGAACAACCACACTGACAAACATAAGGATAGCTGATGTCCAGACCTTTACTAACCCGATCATATCCATGGATAACACAGATTCCTTTTTGGCAAAATAAAAAAGTATCACAAAGGTGATGGCATATACGGAAGAGTAACCCAATGCGGCACCAGTGATCCCGAAAGGCGGGATCAATATGATGGACAGAGCCACATTCCCAACAAGTGCCGTGGCGCTTGAGTATAGAAAGAGCTTCGTCTTTCGGATAGACGCAACTGCCTGAGTGAGAATATTTTGGATTATGAAAATTGCCGTAATGAACATAATTATTCTAAGGGACATTGCGCCTTCCACATAATTACTCCCCCCGAGGAAATTAAGGATTATTGGCGCTAGGGCTGCAATACCAAGGGCGGAAGGAACATAGAAGTATGACAGCAGAGTTGAGGAAACCTCTGTTGTGGTCGCAATTCTATCAAACTCTCCTCTACCAAAAAACTCGGAAAACTTTGGCATCAAGATATTATTAAAAGGTATTGCCAGGAAGCTTATAGCAGAACCAATCAGAAGAGCGAAACTGTAGACCCCAAGAGCTGAAAGACTGAGCAGACCAGATACTACAAACCTGTCTGCGTATGCAGCCCCGTAAGAAATAATACCAGAAAGCAAGATGGGAAATGAATATCTGAAGAGGTATGAGTTAGAAGGTGGTCTACCTGAGCCAAAGTATCTGTTTATTGACAACAACACCACTAAAAGTTCAATCGTGACACCGAGGAAAATTCCTATCAACCATCCGAACACAATTGTATCAATCGATCTAAAATACACTGCAAAAAATAGAGCCCCTATGTAGTATGTGACCCAGATCACGGTGCTTATGATTGCAGAAAGTCGGAAGAGCTGAATGCCCAAGAGGGTTCCGTTTAGGATTCCAAACATTATATTACCAATAAGGACAACGCCAAGAACCCTTACTAGATTTGTGTAATTTGAAGAGTGAAGGAAAACCACCGAAAGTTCTCCTGCAAGAGCCTGGATAGTAATTAGGCCAGCTATGCTCAGAGCAATGCCAAATCCAAGTATACGATGAATAGTCTTCTTCACAGACGCATAGTCACCTTTCCCTAGATTGTATGATGTAAAATGCTGTGATGCGGTGCCAAGACCGAAAGAGAAAATAATGTTGAATAGTCCAATTATCGCAACAAACAGAGATATAGCACCAATACTTGATGTATTAAAAAGCCTAACAGCGATCAAGTAGAATACTAGTCCTGCGAAAAGTTGAACCCCCGACCCCGCATACTGAAAGAGTGCATCTACTCCAATAAAGCGTGTCTGTGACCCGGACCCATCCATTTCATTTCAAATACAAGTAAAACATAAATAACATTCTATTTAGAATTCTTGCTTTCTCTAGCTCTTAAAAAAATAAAATGTTTTTGAGATGATTATAAGAATTTAAATTCTACTTCCAAACTAAGCTTTTTTTCAATTTTAACATTAATACAATATGTTTAGGCTTTCGATCTTTGTATTTAAGACATAATATTGAAACGATTATGAACTCAATACAAAAGTGATCAAAGGTTGTTTAAATAAGATTAGATCCCATTAAAAAATTCCTGCATTTCTGCTAACTTTTGTTTCACCAATCTCGACTCCGTCGTATGGGCCAATCGAAGTCCGAGAAGCGTGATGAACATTACTATTGCAGACTTTACCGGATGAAATTTACTTCCTCCAAAATCCTTCCATTTTATAGGAACTTCTGATACTTTATACTTCAATAATTTACAATGATATAAGATAGCGGTGTCAATCGACAAATTTGTAAGAGTAAGTTTTTCCATTATTCTTAATATTGCATCTTTCCTATACGCCTTAAGTCCACATTGTGTATCTTTATGTCTAATTCCCAATATTGCAAAAGTAGTATAATGATAAAGGCGACCAAGAATAATTCGTGAAATAGGTTGCTTTGTTGTGATTTTGGACCCTCTTACCCACCTTGAGCCTATTGCAACGGGGGCATCTTCAGTCACGCAGTTGAAAACTTTAATAATGTCATTTGCTTGAATCGCCCCATCTGCATCCACATAACCTATCACATCTCCTTTGGCAACCTCAATCCCTTTTATAATTGCCCCCCCTTTCCCCAATTTGTGAGAAAATTCAAGGACTCTAAATCTTGTTCCAAAAGAACGGACAATGTCAGCAGTATTATCTGTCCCATCACACACGATAATAATCTCCCAAGTTTCCGGGATATGAAGCTTTAAGTGTTTTAGAAATGGTTCAATCCGTTTTTCCTCATTATAGGCGGGAATTACAAGTGAGAAAGACTTCTGTGAATGCAGGTTTCTATCATATTCAATTGGCTCTTCCTTCCCTGTTTTGTAAAACCCATAATCATATTTCTGAAAATCAGAATATCCCGGAGATTCTGTGGTTGAATTCAATTAAATCAGGGAAGACCATAACGGTTTAAATTTTTCTATTGGCATAATTGATTAATTAGAAGTCATTCTTTTTCCAGGATTCTTTAGAGCAGGATAATAGGACACTGTTTTCAGGTATTAATATTTTGATAAGCTAGGTTCTGGGAGATATATAAACTCACAAGAAATTTGGATGGGGCACTTTTGCCAATTGACAGTGAAAACCAGACATCACCATATATCTGGTTAAGATTCGCTAACACCTGTATTTGGTTAGATGTTGTGGTGGCATCGAAATTAAACATCGTGACATTCAACAAAAGATCACCGGAATATAATTTAAGAGAAGCTGTTTCATTGCTTAGCGCATTTGACGAAGCTGATGAAGTCATAATCAAATTCATGCTGTATTTTCCAGGAAAAAGGTAAGATAAGGTATTGGTGCCTTTTGGGCTTTCATATGTAGTAGGCCCTGAGATGGAATTGGAAACAGCTGGAGAAGAAACATTGTCACTGGATATTTTATGCCCCACAAGGGTGATATTTTCCGGGCTATAATCCAACATGTTCCCGCTGTAATTCCTGCTTAGCAGGATCAATCCGTATCCCTCCGAAACAATGCTGTACCTCCCCGAAGAATACATGTCCTGAACTAGTGAATACATGGAATTGTTCTCCAGGTAGAAATTAGGGTTAGCCGCGTCCGCAAGAGCGTAATTAATCGGCTCACTGAATGTACTCCCACCTGAGGAAACATTCCATAGGTTGTTTATGGCTTCGCCTTTATTGAAGCTGGTGAAGCTGCCCAGGTTTCCCCCCATGAGCGTTACGTTTGGCAACTCCCGCGGCATTATTTCAGGAATATTGTTCTGATATGCCACGTATTGCTCTGTTGCAGGAATGAGTTTTATCATGTTCTCCAGTTCCGAATACCTGGCAGGGTTGTAATCTGTGTTCTGGTAGTAATTGAAACCATCACCCAGGCTGTTGTTAAGGGGAGAAAATGGGGCCATGAACACATTCAGGAAAAGTAAGGCAACAATAACCGCAGCCACTATGGGCAAAGGTGATGGGTTTCGTGCTAATCCTAAGATTTTTCGCTGGGCAGATGCCTTTGGTTTGGTCTGGTTCCTATTGTATGAGAGAAAATCACACAGCCCTAGCAACAGGAACGGGACAACTCCTGCCACATATTGGCCTTGGAACACGTGAGGGTAAGTGTACCACGTATAATTTGATGTCAGGAAGAGAAAGAATGCGGGCAATGCCATGAAGATCCATCTTGCTCTCATGACAGGAAGAAACAGTAGTGGAGTTAGAAACAGAGTAATGACTAGAATCCTGGACCAGATCGAAACCGTTGATACATTATATAAAGTGGAAACACTGTGAGGTATTGTGCCTGTTGCTCCTACTAGAAAATAACCGAGCAGGGTCCACACCAACATTACAGCAAAAAGTGTGATCATCGAGAGAAACCGCTCACGCTCTGTTTTATGCAGGCGTCCTTGAAGAATAATTATGATTTCGATGAGAGCAAAAACTAGAGGAAAGATGTCGTAGGGATACCGCACTGTTCCGGAAAGGGAGAAAAGGAAAAGCGAGGAGATGTAATTCTTTCTGAGATACAAGAGGTAGGCATAAATGAAAAGTGGCATGAAGAACACCTGGTAGTGGAAATCAAACCACATGGTACCATAAACTGGAAAATACAAAAAGAAAGCAAAGGAAAGGAGCATGGAGTCTCTCTGTCTCAGGGCTTTCTCCCTTGCAATGAGGTATATTGCAGGCCCTATTATGGCAACCGAGAAAGCCTGAAATATTATCATGGCAAAGAAATTCCCGGATCCGGTTAAGGGAGATAAAGGATAGACAATGCCTGAATTGATGAGAGTGAAGAGGTAACCATGCAGGCCAAGGTTTGTGTTAAGAATCGCCCAGCCGCGCTCAGAGGTAATTCCCATGTCCCAAACGTAAGCATTCAGTGAAAGCATCTTCATTATTCCAATGTAAGACCAGATGATTCCATATGCAATTGTGGCAATTGCGACGTACGCCCAATAGGGGACAGAAGAGTTCTCCTTATTAATGGGATGCGAAGGCTCCCGTTTAGTATTCTCATTGAGCATTTTCGAACAGATCCTGACAGTTTGGCATGATAAAGTTGAGCCTAAAGCATTTTCCATCGCAAACTCTTCCATTACATCAAAATTAGAAGGCCCGAAGTTTCTCACTAAAAGGATTGTTGACCCCTGACCACAGGGACCAAAAAATCCCTGTATTCCCTTATCTGTCTTAAATACGGGAAAGGAAAGATGAAGGGCCTCAGGTATTAGTTTGGGCTGGCCTGTTATATCAAAATTCTCTCACATCAATGTTGTTGTAAAGATGAGTGATATACCGGAAAAGTAATGGCAATATGCAAAGCGCTTACTGCGGAGGTCGGTCATGAGAATGCTTAATCCGTGAGGAACCAAAAAGAAAAGGGAAAAACAACCATATTGATGGAAGTCCCATTAGGGGGTTTTCAAGTCGTGATTGACCATGATTTTTACAAGTTCCCGGAAATCCGTCTTAGGGGACCAATCCAGCTTTTCACGGGCCCTGGAATAATCAGCCATGTAATTGTCCGACTCGAGAGGCCTGAAGAACTTCCTGTTTACCCTGACGAGAACCTCATCATCGTCGGAGAGCCCCACCTCGTTGATGCCGGAGCCCTTCCAGTGGATGTTTATCCCAACGGCCCTGAACGCCTCTTCCACAAATTCCCTCACCGTATGGAGTTCGCCCGTCCCAAGCACAAAATCGTCCCCGTACTTGTACTGTAGCATGGACCACATGCCCTCCACATAGTCCTTTGCATACCCCCAGTCCTTCCTTGCACTGAGGTTGCCCAGCTCGATTGGTTCCCTGTCGCCGGAGGCAATCCTGGCCACTGCAAGGGAAATCTTGCGCGTAACGAATTCTGGCCCCCGGACCTCAGACTCATGGTTGAAGAGGATCCCGCTGCTCATGTAAAGCTCATAGGCATCCCTGTAGTTCTTTATGGTCCAGAAGCCTGCCAGCTTGGATACTGCATAAGGGCTGCGGGGCTGGAATGGGGTGTCCTCGTTCTGTGGCGTGGTCTTGGGCTGGCCGTAAAGCTCAGATGTGGCCGCAAAATACAGCCGCGTGTTGGGCGATGATTCCTTCACGGCATTTGCAACGTTGAGGGTGCCGCCGATGTTAACGTCGTACGTGGACGACGGGTTCTGGAAGCTGTAGCCCACAAAGCTCTGTGCGGCCAAGTGGTACATTTCATCGGGCTTTTCCTCGGCCAGGAGCTTGGTGAAGAAATTTGCATCGGTGAGGTCGCCATAATGTATGTGAACCTGCGAAAGAAGATCCTTTTCCAGGAAACTGAGATTGCCGATAGACATGGAACTGTTCCTGCGGATGACGCCGTGGACCTCATAACCCTTTGAAAAGAGCAGTCTGGTTAGAAAATAGCCGTCCTGCCCAGTGATACCCGTGATTAACGCTTTCATCAGACAAAAATCAAACGGGGCATTTTAAACTATTGCTTACCCGTTGTTCATGAAGGCGGCTGAGCCTTTAGCTTGTCTAGTGGCTCATCAGATTTACCGGTAACTGGTGTGGATTCACGATGCAAGGTGCACGAAAAAGCCAATGTGAAACAGAAAACAGATGGTTTGGATTCCAATGTCGTTCTTGATCGATATGGGAATTGTGGCGTTCAAAAATAGAGTTCCCTGTTACCGACATAATGCTCCACCGTTCTGCGGATGCCGTCGCTGAAATCCACCCTGGGCTCCCAACCAAGTTCCGCCCTGAGGCTGGAGAAATCGCTGGCGTATCTAAGGTCGTGCCCCGGCCTGTCCTCCACGTGCTCAATGTGCTCAATGCCCTTTCCCATGATTTCGAGTATTCTTCGGACGACGTCTGTGTTTGCCATCTCGCTGTTGCCACCGATGATGTACCTGCGCCCGGGGGTGCCCCGCCTCAGGACCATGTCTATGGCACGGCAGTTGTCCTCAACGTACACCCAGTCCCTGACCTGCTTTCCATTGCCGTATAAAGGCACTTTCCTTCCGTCCAGGGAATTGAGTATTGTTTTGGGGATGAGCTTCTCCCTGTGCTGGTGGGGGCCATAGTTGTTGCTCGAGTGCGTGATCGTCACGGGCACAGCATGTGTGTTGTGATATGCCATGGCCATGTGGTCTGCCGCAGCCTTGGTGGCAGAATATGGATTCCGGGGGTTGTAGCAGCTTTTCTCCGTGAATTTTTCCCTGCCTTCAATGGGGAGCGAACCGAAGACCTCGTCTGTTGAAACCTGGTTGAACCGTATGCACCGTTCCTTGGCTATGTCGAGGAGATTGATTGCGCCGAGGTAGTTGCTGGAAAGGAATGGGCCCACGCTTTGGATGGAATTGTCCACGTGTGATTCTGCAGCAAAGTTGACTATTGCGTCAACGTCCGATAGCGCCTTCTCCACCTCTTCCAGCCTGGCGATGTCGCCGTGGTGGAATGTGTACCTGCTGTCGTCGCTGTATTCCTTGAGAAAAGCCCTGTTTGAGGCATATGTCTCCTTGTCTATGTTCACGATGGTGTCTTGGGGGTGCTCCCGCAGGACAAGCCTGATAAAATTCGAGCCGATAAATCCAAGACCGCCGGTGACTGCAATCCTCACAAGGAGAGATAATTGTGGTCATCAAAACTTTTTCCATCACCCCTTCTGCGGATGACTGCAACCGGTGCGATCAGCTCCTGATGTCCCCAACCATGGAAAGGAACACGGACCTGAGCCTCCTGAATATGGGGTTCCTCCCGGCCTCAAAAAACCCGAGCAGGTAGCTGGTGGCGATATACATTGCCGGGAAATTGCTCATCCTCTGGGACCTGAAGTAGGGAATTGCACTGCCCAGGTATCCCTTAAGGTCGTGGTTCAGCCTGAAAAGGTCTGTCCTGGCAATGATCAGCTGTGAACGTGCAAGGAATTCGAAGGGCGAGCCGGCCAGCATCTCAGCGATGATTTCGCTGCCCATTATGTGGCGCTTCTTGAGGTTGATGAGCATATCACTGGTCCGCTGGGGGTTGGAGGCGCTGGTGTGCTCCCTGTAGCGGGTGAGTTCCTCATGCCCCATAACCAGTGTCTTCCCAGGATATCTAAGGGAGGCAAAGAAGATGAAGTCATCCGGCCGGCTCTTCATCTTGCTGAGGAGCAGCGCGTTTTCCACGGCAACATCCCTCAGGACAGAAATGGAGCTTAAGTTGAAATACAGCGTCCCTAAATGGTACAGGCGGTTTTCCCTTAGCACGCGCCGGAAGTCAAGGCTGCCGGTGATGGTGACAACGATTGGCTTGGCGGGCGGCTTCAGCTTATACCCTGTCCCGGATTCGCCGCTCTCATCGATGAGGGAATGTGAGTTGTGGTAGAATATCACGCTGTCATCGGAGAAATATCTCGCCACGGTGGATAATTTAGCTTCCTGGAACTGGTCGTCATCGTCGAGGAATGTGAGGACACGGCCACGGGAGGCCTTGACGCCTACGGAGGCCAAGCCGCCCTGCGAATCCGTTTCTGTAATTATGGAGATGTAACCCTGTGAAGCGGAGAAGCTGTCAATTTCATGGTCCTCATAGTTCTTCACCACTATGACCTCATATCTTTCCCTGGGGAAATCCTGCCTGGAAACCGACAAGAGTGCGGAAAGCAGGAATTCGTGCCTGTCGTAGCAGGTGACAATAACCGAGATCTCGGGAGCATTCTCCATTTACACACTAATCCTGGACAATGTTGCATGAAACGGATAGAAATATATCTTTCCGGTGGGGACCCTAAATGCAGACAGGGACGGCGATGTTTGATTGCAATGGTAATGGCCCATTCCGCCTGAACTTTCCGCCTGTTCAGCGGGAATGCCAACTCATCCTGCCGCAGCGATTTACATTTCTGCTTCCTTTCCCCATCACGCCATCCAAAAAAACAATAAAATACGTGTATATGCTTTATCAGTGCAATGAAGGGCGTTATTCTTGCCGGCGGCACCGGCACCAGGCTCGGTTCCCTCACAAGGGTCACCAACAAGCACCTGCTGCCCGTCTACGACGAGCCCATGATAAATTTCCCCATACGGACACTCACATCTGCCGGCATAGACAACATCATGATTGTGACGGACAAGAGGAAGGCCGGAGATTTCATGCGATACCTCGGGGACGGGAGGGACTTCGGTGCAAAGTTCACCTATGGGCTGCAGGAAAGCGCGGCCGGAATTGCTGATGCCCTCTCTGTTGCACGAAGCTTCGTCAATGGCGAGGACATAACAGTCATCCTTGGGGACAACATAATCCTCGGAAACCTAAAGCTTCTCAATGGGCCAGTTAGGGGAGCTACCCTTTTTCTTAAAAAGGTACCTGACGGAAGGAGGTTCGGCGTTGCAACGCTTGATGCCGATGGAAAGCTCACAGATTTGCAGGAAAAACCACCGGAGGCCGGAAGCGCGCTCGCCGTTACGGGCCTCTACCAGTACTCACCGGATGTGTTCGGCGTGCTGGAAAGGATTTCGCCATCCGGCAGGGGAGAGCTTGAGATAACCGATGTGAATCGGCATTTCTTGGAGAAGGGGCTGGCTGAGTACAAGATCCTTAAGAATCCTTGGATTGATGCAGGTACAGTCACAAGTCTGTTCCACGCAGGAAAAATGGTGAGCGATCACAAAAGGAAAAGGGGAAAATTCTAGGCCGCTTCCCTCTGATCACTGCATGTTTCCGGTTTCAGGCTTCAATACCATGACAATCCTGTCCCTTTCATCGCTGAAAGGTGTGCGGGACTCAATGTCATTGAAGATGTCTACCGCTTTCCATCCGGACTTACGCATGAGATCCTGAAGTTCGCTCCTTGAATAAAGCCTGATCGCAGATTCGAACTGGTTCAGGAATAAGAGATCTCTGCCGGATTTTTCAAAATACTTGTGCATGGTCTTGACAGCGGATCCATTGTCCGGAAAGGAATTCTCGTTCATAACGGCCATTTCCCCCAGATCCTTGTATGTGAATGGCATCCTGTGCGACATTATGTAATCCTTGTGCCAGGTTTCAACCATGAGAACTGTGTCCCTGTGTGAGAAGCTCCTGAGATTTGAAAAGAACCTCACATCGTCATCGTAAGAGGAATACCCAAAACTGGTCCACCAGTTGATCATGAGGTCATACTTACTGTTGCCGAGATGAGGTCTGAAGGTGTTGAAGCTGGCCTTGATGAGTTTGAGTTCTCCACCGTAGGCATTTCTGTCGGTTGAATTCCTGAATTCGTTCAGGAAAGAGGGGGAAACATCAACGCCTGTCACATCCATACCTTCCATCAGCAGGCCATGCGAAATTCTACCGATGCCGCAGGGTATGTCGAGCACGTTCCTGGCATGGATGGAGTTCGCTCCCATGTAATCCATGATTCCTTCTGAAACCCTGCGCCCTTCCTCCTTCTTGGAATTGAATTCAGCCATGTAAAGATCGTGAAGTTTCTCAAAGTTTTGGAACCAGGCCATTGACTGTGTCCCTTTTGAAGATATGTGTCTTATCCTGCTCTTTGGGGATTTGAATTTGACTGATGGATGGATTTCCATGAATAATCAGTGTTATCCCAGTTCTTAAGTGCATCCTGCACATCTTACTGCTCGTGTTTATGTAGGTAAACATCTTTTTTTGCAGCCAACCCTCTTCTTCCTTCCTTATGTTTCATTGGTGCAGCATAACTATATTATGATTCAACCACTAATCCAATGGATGGAACATCATTTGCCAACTGGTTGTTTTTATCTGGCCGTTGACAAGCATGAGGACCCACGTGGTAGGCTATCCGTCCTCAGCAACTCCCTCCCCCATGGTTTTGGGATAGAAAGGATATATTATGTGGATGGGCTTGAAGTCGGGGTGAGTAGGGGTTCTCACGCACACCTCGTGCAGTCTCAGGCACTCTTCGTCATGAAGGGTAAGATTCTGGTGACACTGGATGACGGGAGAAGTTCCTTCAGCGTTAAAATGGCTGCCCACGGTCCTGGGTTACTGTTGCCAAGACTCATATGGGCCACAATCGAGGCTGAGGAGGAAGGTTCGTTGTACCTTGTCATGGCAGATGGACCCTACGACAGATCAGAATATATATCAGATTATGATGAGTTTAAGGCTTTGAAGCGGTGATTCACATGAAAGTGTCCTTCCAGAGGCTTGATCGCCTTTACCTGCAGAACCGAAAGACTTACCAGGATATATTTGACAGCCTAATGAACAGGGGGAATTTTGTGCTTGGGGAGGAGGTGGCGGCTTTTGAAAAGGAATATGCGGCTTACTGCCATGCAAAGCATTGCGTCGGCGTGGCCTCTGGCCTGGATGCCTTGACCCTTTCGCTTAATGCTTTGGATTTTAAACCCGGTGAGGAGGTTATGGTACCTGCCAACACTTACATTGCCACATGGATAGCTGTTTCACGCGCAGGGCTGAAACCGGTCCCTGTAGAGCCTGAAAAAGAAGGTTTCCAGATCGATGTCAACAGGCTCCGAAACCACATCACAGACCGCACAAAGGCCATCATGCCGGTGCATCTCTATTATCAAACGCCCGAAATGGACGAACTGAACGAATTCGCCGAAGATCACGGCTTAAAGGTGATCACAGATGCGGCCCAGGGGCATGGGGCATATTACAAGGGAAAAGTCGTCGGTTCCACTGCCGAGACTGAGGCTTTCAGCTTCTTTCCCACGAAGAACCTTGGCGCCTTCGGCGACGGTGGAGCCGTGGTCACCAATGACGGGGAGCTTGCCGAGAAGATAAGAATACTGAGGAATTACGGCACCAGGAAGAAATACATAAGTGAGACCATGGGGTATAACTCCAGGCTTGATGAGATGCAGGCTGCTTTCCTTAGGCACAAGCTGAAGAATCTTGAAGAATGGAATTCCAGAAGAAGGTCACTCGCAGATTTGTATCTGAGTGAATTGGACACAGAAATTCTGAGCCTGCCTGAGGTCAAGGAACATAACAAGCCAAACTGGCACATATTTCCTGTAATGTCCAAGCATAGGGATGAGCTCTCCCGGGAGCTAGATAAACTTGAAATTCAGACCATAGTTCATTATCCGGTCCCCCCATTTGACCAGGGCGCGTACGCAACGTCAGGACTGAAGGGAGAAGACTTCCCGCTGACCAGGAATATCTCGGAGCAGATCCTGAGCCTGCCAATGCACCCATACCTCACGGATGAGGAGGCAATGTATGTTGTTGACAGCATCAACAGCATTTCAAGGAAA
>JAJZKS010000263.1 GCA_021850835.1 Thermoplasmata archaeon | reverse complement strand
AGATAAAGGGAAAAAAACTGAATCAGGGCCGGAAGAACCGGAAGACCTCGAGAATTTTGAGGATTTAGAAGAGGTCACCATAACCCTAGGTCTAGAGGAGCTTTCCGCCATCAACCTTCTTAGGCAGGAACAGGAATCTGCTTTGGATGTAATTAGGAGGGCTTTGCAGGATTCTCTTGAATATGGAGTCATGAAGCATGTTCTGAGTTCAGTGGATTCAAGAATCGCTGAATTGTCCAACAGATACAAGACAACAAAATCTTCCATTATCAATTTCAGGTATGATGTGGGCAATGGCCTGAGGTCTCCTGAGGAACTGCGCAGGAAGGAAGACAAAAGCGCGAAAACAACCAATCTCAAAGCTTCACTGGAAAAGAAATGGGCTGAACTTGAAAATGCCAAGAACAGCGACTAGCCTTTAAGCAAATGACTGCAATTTCATTTCATGAATTCTTAAATAGTAGTTGTTACTGGTATTTCCTATGGCATTGAAGGCAGGAGATACAGCTCCTGATTTTGTGGCACAAACTGATTCTGGTACAAAACTAAGATTAAGTGACATCCTCAAGGAAAAGGAAGTAGTCCTTTATTTCTACCCCAAAGATGAGACACCAGGATGCACAGCTGAAGCGTGTTCCTTCAGGGACCACTGGGAAGATATCGGCGAACTGGGGGCAGAGGTGATCGGAATTAGTTCCGACTCTTCAGAATCACACAGGAGGTTCAAGGAACATCACCAATTACAATTCACACTAGTCAGCGATGTTGACAAGGAAATAAGGCGCAAATATGATGTAAAAGGCTCAATCCTGCCCCCCAGGACTACTTTTGTCATTTCCAGGGATGGGACGATTGCCCATGTTTACAATTCGCAGATGAATGCAAAGCATCATGTTGAAGAAGCCATAAATGCACTGAAGAAACTCAGACCATGAGGATGCAGGCAGCAAAACAATAAAATTGATGCTTAGCATCTTAACTGAATATGTCAGGCATTTCTAATTCCGGTGCAATACTTGTGACTGGCGGCAGCAGAGGAATTGGCAGGGCCATATCCTTGGAGCTAGCCAGCAAGGGCTATGATATCATCTTTACATTCAATTCCGGAGGAAAAGAAGCTGAAAAAACTTTAAGGGACCTTTCCGCTTTAAATGTAAAAGCAGAATCTTTCCAGGTTGATCTTTCTTCACGATCTCAGATTGAAGTATTCACGAAGAAAATGCTGGAGCGGGATGTTAGGCTCTTTGCACTGATCAACAATGCTGGAATTTACCAGGGAAATACGCTTAACGAAATCAAGGATGAAGATTGGGAGAAAGTAATTGGGCTAAACCTTTCGGCACCATTCTATCTGGCGAGAAACCTACATAGGATCATAATGGAAGGCGGTTCTATCGTAAACATATCTTCCGTTTATGGATTCAGGGCAGATCCCTGGGCACATGGGTACCAGGCATCCAAAGCTGCACTGATCCATCTAACTAAAGGACTGGCAAAAGAGCTAGCTCCCAATATTAGGGTGAATGCAGTAGCTCCTGGCTATGTGAGAACAGATATGAACCGGGGAGGATGGGAGAGTGAATCCTTCAACTCAAGGATAAAGAAAGCTACACCAATGGGAAGATGGGGCGAGCCTGAGGATATTGGAAGGGCGGTTGCATTTCTTATCAATCCGGAAAACACCTTCATCACTGGCCATACTCTTGTGGTGGATGGTGGAATTGGGATTTAGAATGAAACTTTTCCTTCCTCTAAGGAGGGAAAAGCACTGTGTCAATGGTATGGACTATGCCATTGTCTGCAACTAAGTCGGATGACACAATTGAAGCGTCATTCACTTTTATGTGGCTCCTGAAAAAACCTGAGGACTTTAAGAAGAGCTTCTTTCCGCACATGGTCTCAAGTTCAAGATGATTCCGTTTCTTGAGGGATTCTTGAATGGAACTAGTTGAATAACTACCCTTGACAATATGGTACTTGACCAGTATCTGGAACTGTTCGCTGTCCCTGCGCACCTCCCTGAACTTCGCTACTGGTCCCTGTGCTACTGCAAGGTCAATTGGGGCAAAAACGGTAAAGGGGCCATCACTTTCCAGTAAGTCAACCATCTGGGCATACTTTATTGCATCAGTAAGGATTTTCATTTTTCCCGATGATGACATAAGGTCTATTACCGAACCCATGTTCGGTTATACATTAGATATATAGTAATTGTATTGGTACAAAAAAACACAAAATTCAGCCTGGGAACATTTTAAAATATATTATGATGGAAAGGTGTTTATTGAGAGGAATTTTTGAGCAATTCGATCAATTCGCTGGCTTCCTTTCTGGTGAGTTCATCAATCTGGGCTTTCCTCAATTTCTTGAGGTAAGAACTGGCAATTCCAGACCCAGTGGGAGTTTTCTGGAGGGTCTGTATGAACTTAAGCTGCTTCGTCGTTGGGGCGAGTTCTGAAGCGCCCAACCTCTCGCCCTTTGGCATTTTCATAAGATTATCTATTAGTTCAGATGCCTCGTTTATTGAAAGTTCGTTAATTGAATTCTTGCCAAGTTCCTGAAGAAATTCTCTGGCCTTTGCCCTCCTCTCCTCCGTATCCTGAAGATTTGTGAGGAAACTTATCTGCTTTCCCGTCGCAAATCCTGCAGATATGTTCTCTCCCTCAACCTTGATAGCCTTAAGTTTGTCTATGAGCTCAGAAGTTTCTGGAACAGTGAGTTCGCCAATGTTTCCCTTTTCCTTGGATTTAAGAAATTTAAGGACAGTTTCCTCCCTTTCCGTGGAT
>JAJZKS010000022.1 GCA_021850835.1 Thermoplasmata archaeon | reverse complement strand
GACATTTGAAGTTAACATCCCCTAAATCGATTTTATTGTTGTGATGCTTGCCTCTCTGCATCCTCACGAATTTTTTTCAGTGCTGATATGGCCTCATCCACATGATGTTTGGCATTCATCTGGGAATTGTAGACATGGGCGATCTTCCCATACCTAGAAATAACAAACGTAGTCCTGGGAGGCAGAATTGATCCTTTGACATCATACTTGCGCCGAATCTCCTTTTCGGGGTCGCTTACCAGGGTAAACTGGAGCTTGTGGTGGTCTTTGAACTTCTTATGGGAATCTGTAGAGTCAGAACTCACCCCTATAACTTCTGCGCCCAGTTCCTTGATATCATCCCAGTGGTCCCGGAATGAACAGGCTTCCGCCGTGCAGCCCGGAGTCTCATCCTTTGGATAGAAATACAGAACCACCTCCTTCTCCTTAAGAAGCTCGCTGAGCTTTATGCTGGCGCCGCTGTCTGTGCTTGCTTCAAAATCTGGAGCCGTATCACCGATGTTCAATGCCATTAGCAATATCAGCAATTACTCCTATTTAAGAATTGATTTTGGCCCTTGAATAATGGATTCGGCTATGCGAACTGGCCCGCTTCCCTTGACAGGGTTGCATCATGGCTAAAATTTGCAGCAAAACCCCATGAGGAATAAGACGGATATGTGCCGTGGAGATGGATAATTGATGATATCGAAGGAAATGGTTGAATCCATTGGGATATCTTACCCAGAAAAATTCCACATGAATCTAATGGAGGAGCCTTTTCCATGGTTCCTGCTTTCTTTACTATTTGGAGCCCGGATACCTGAATCCATCGCTGTGCGCACATTCTACATGTTCAAAAGTGAAGGACTCCTTACACCTGAATCCCTTATAAAACGCGGTTGGGAAAGCCTTGTTGTGCTACTGGATTCAGGAGGATACACAAGGTATGACTTCAAAACTGCAACAAAGCTGATAGAGGCCTCTAAAAACATAATTTCGGTAGGCTCACTCAATAAAATCCATGAATCCTCCTCTGAAGTAGATCTGCCCAATAACCTGAGATCGCTGGCAAAAGGTATTGGAGACGTCACAATAGGCATTTTCCTGCGTGAAATGATCGGTATCTGGAATAAGGCCAAGCCGCTTCCAACTCCTCTGGTTAGGGCAACAGCCAGTATGCTTGCAATAGATCCTGTTTTACTTGCCTCAGCGTTAGGAGTACGTTATGGGTTAATGGAATCCTTCCTTGTCAATGTTGGAAGGAGGTGTTTCAGGTCAAGTTGCAGGAAATGCATCTTTCCTGACCAGCGCCAAGAATATCTCAAGGAGAGCAAGAATCCGCTGTTGCAGCGCCGATAAGCATTTAACAAGTTAGAGTACAAGCCAACTGATTTTACCAGTGATATTGGAAGTTGCGTGAGCCATCCCTATTGCTGTCAACACAAGGTTGTGTGATCCAAAAAAGGAGAATTTAAATGGAGGAAATATAGAATCCTTTAATCTGGGTTCTTGGCGTTTTCCAGTTCAGCCCACTTCTTTTCAAGCTGAGCCTTGAGGTTGGTAGTCTTCGCACTCTTGTCCTCTTTCCTGCGCAATTCCTCAGGTGACCTCAGCCCACTCCCAACATCGTACCTGAAATTGATGATTGAAGATTTAGTGGTCTTGTACCTGTTTGAAAGCTCGGCAATTCTTGAATCCACCGAACTCAGAACGTGTTTCATGACTCCATATTCAAGGGAATCCTGCAGGGCCCTTCTAATGACATCAAGTGCTGATTCATTTTCCTGGCGAAGAAGGTTTATTGCTGAAAGCTCTTCGAGACCTAGGGTTATGCTGACCTCTTCAAGGTCTTCAAGTTCCTCCGGGTCTTCCGGTTTCGGTTCAGTTTTTTTCCCTTTATTTGAAACCATGATTTTCATCCTTAATTATCCAAAGGATGATTTCGATTAGTCTTCGATATAAATAGTTTCAGGCTAAAAGAAAGTGACAAGTAGATCACTTACTTTGATCTACTTGCTGCATCCCTATAGCCCAGAGCATTGGCAAACTGCACATCTTCTGATGGTATCTTAATCATTGCGCCCGGGGCGAGAGATTCCAGTTTGTGCCCAATAAGGCTTGATCCTCCACCAACAGGTATGAGTGCAGTTATCCTGTCAAGCTCTTCCCTGAGGTTTTCCCTGAGTTTGTCAAGGATCCTTGAGGCAAGGTTGTTAAGTATTGGCTCTGAAACTGACGGGCCGCCTACCTCTCTCTGCTTGAATACAACGGTCTGGGAGATAGCTTCCCTTGCTATATCAGTCGGAACGATGAATCCCGTTTCCTTGGCAATTGCCTTGCCTATTCCGGATACAACATCTCCTACGCCAGCCTGTATGCTGAAGGACATTCCTACAACAGGCTCCATGTTCTTGAGATTGACTGTTAGGACATCAGTCGTCCTGGATCCGATATCAATTACCACGCCATATCCGTACTGCGTTTTTATGAGTCCCTGGTCAAGAAGGAACAGTGCTGCCCCCACGCCCTGTGGCCTCATTACTAGTTTTGAAATCTTGAACTTCCTGACTTCTCCGGAAGCGGCTTTCAGCGATATTTCCTTGCCCTCCAGAAATTCCTTTGCAGCGGCAACTTCGTGCTCGAATGTACCCAGAGGCGTTCCGCTGCCTATTGTCAATTCAGTTAAAGCTCCATCCGTGCCCGCACCGCTTACCCAGAGGGCACCGGCCAGCAACGGAAGTGAATCAGGATCTGAAAGCCTGCCATCTCCCTGTGGTTCCCTTACGCTTGCTCCTGTGGCATCCTCACCAAAGAAGAAGGGCTCTCCATCGTCTATTGAAAGAACTGTTGTTGTTCCTCCAAATCCCCAGCCTTTTGTTTCTGTAGGGGCCCACCTGGATGGGAACTTCTCTCTCTTTCCATCGGCTCCTATGACTTTTGTGTCTCCGTATCCCAAGTCAACTCCTATTGTTATCAAATATCCTCACCTTTTCCATAATCCCGGAACCATAACATGGGGTAGTAACAAACATGGACGTTCTGGGGCTGTTTCCTAGATTTCCCATAATGCCATAGTTAGCTAATTGCAGTGCCATGCTACTCTGTTCCAAGCTACCTTCAATTGTCAAATACGCACTTAAATGTTTGCATCGTCATCATGAAAGTTCGCTTTTGGTTTGTTGCGTGTTTTCTAAGTTCCATATAAAATATATACCTTAGGTTCACTTTTTGCCTTTTTTTGTACTGTTTTATCTGCAGATGAAGTAACTGCTGCGTATCTATAATATATTTTTCCGTTATTACAAGACATGGACAAAATTGTAAACCAGCTTTATGAGCATGCTTCAGAAGTTGGCTCCAAAGGGCTCGACTCTACAGTTCTTGACGAAATTAAGAAGAGAATTGCAGATTCCATCATCACTTCCTATGGGGCCAGGAATGCCCCGCCTGTTGCAATCGAAAAACGTGCACTCCTACCGTCCTCTGGCAAGCACAATTCTCCAGTATATTTCACTGGCAGGGAGGCTTCTGTAGACCTTGCCACATTCATGAACGGCTCGATGACGAGATACCTTGATTACAATGACACTTACCTCTCAAAAGAGGCCCTGCACCCATCTGACAATGTCCCTCCAATATTATCAATGGCTTTTGCAAAAGATCTCTCCGGAATGGACGCAGCCAAGGCTGTAACAGTAGCTTACGATGTTGTTGGGGCGCTCTCAGATGCGGTTTCAATAAGGGATAGGGGATGGGATCATGTCACATATATATCAATTTCATCTGCAGCAGGCCTTGGACTCCTGTTAGATTTCGACTATTCCAAGTATGAGAACCTTATCAATCTAGCAATCAATAATAACATAAGTTTGAGGCAGACTAGAGCAGGCGAGCTCAGTATGTGGAAGGGCTGCACTGCTTCTGATGCCAGCAGGAATTCAGTTTTTGCGGCGCTTCTAGCAATGGAGGGGTTCACGGGCCCATCGCCGATATTCACTGGGGAAATGGGATTTTTCAAACAGGTGTCTGGAGAATTTGCTCTTGACCTGAAACCTGGAAAGGTCCTCAGGACCATGATCAAGAATTTTCCTGTTGAATATCATGCAATGAGTGCTGCGGAAGTCGCGCTTAACCTCAGGAACAAACTTGAGGGAAAGATAGAGAAGGTTGAGGTTGAAACTTTCGAAGTTGCCCATAAGATAATCATAAAGGATCCTGAGAAGCTTAGGCCAAAGACCAGGGAAACTGCAGACCACAGTATGCCATATATTGTTGCATACACTTTGAAGAATGGGGCCCCTAACCCGAATTCATATGATGAAGCCTATCTGAAAGACCCAGAGATCCTTAGGATTGTCGATGTATCGAGCTACAAGGTTACACAGAAGTTCAATGAAATGTATCCAGAGAACCTTCCAGTTAAAATCAAAGTTACCACCGACAAAGGAGTACTTGAGGAGGAAATGGATGTTCCTAAGGGTCATTTCAAGAAACCATACACTTGGGAGGACCTTGAGAACAAGGGGAAAGCTGTGATGGGTGAAACCAACGCAAAGATACTTGTGGAGTTTGTCAGGAATTTTGAAAAGCGGAGTGTAAGGGAACTCTTCGAGGTGATTTCCGATGTCAATTTTAAAGGATAATGTAAACCAGGGACCAGGGAAACTACGAGAACTCCTGAAGACAGAATTCGTGGCTGCCCCTGGAGTCTTCAACGGGATTACTGCCCTTCTTGCTGAAAGGGCAGGATTCAAGGCAACATACCTTTCAGGGTCAGGGGTGGCTGGGGCAATGGGTCTCCCGGATCTTTCTGTAACGACCTCAAGCGAAGTGGCAGAGGAGATCAGGAGAATCACTTTGGTAAGCAAACTCCCCCTTATTGTGGATGCTGACACAGGCTTTGGAGAGCCCATAAACGTAACTAGGACAGTTAGGCTCTTTGAAAGTTCGGGAGCATCGGCGATGCACCTTGAGGATCAGGTCTTGCCAAAGAGATGCGGCCACCTTAACGGTAAGAAGATTGTTGAAAGGGAGGAAATGACCAGGAAAATAAGGGTCGCAGCGGATACTAGGAAGAACCCGGATTTCATGATAATTGCCAGGACCGACGCACGGGCAGTAAACGGCATTGAGGATGCCATAGAAAGGGCCAATCTTTATGTGGAGTCAGGAGCGGACATGATTTTCACGGAGGCACCAGAATCTGAAGACGAATTCAGGAAATTCCGGAAGGGCGTAAAAGGCCCGCTTCTCGCCAACATGACAGAATTCGGCAAGGGACCACTCCTGTCTATTGAGGAACTCCTGAAGATCGGTTACAACGCTGTGATTTTCCCTTTGACCGCATTCAGGGTCTCCCTTAAGGCAATGGAGCAGACCTATTCCCACATCATGGCTGCGGGAACCCAGAGGGACTACATAGACAATCTGATGACCAGGGCGGACTTTTATGAAGTGATAGGTTATAACCAGTATGAGATTGAAGATGCGGAACTTTCCCGCAGATAGGGTGAATTATAATGACAGATGAAATCACGGTTCCAAAGGGACTCGTTAATGTTATTGTGGACAAGACAGCCATAGCAACCACTGACAATAGTGGTAACCTCCTTTACAGGGGCTACAGGGCAGTCGACCTTGTAGAAAAGAAGAGCTTTGAGGATGCAGCCTACCTTATTGTTTATGGGAAACTGCCTGGCCAGAGGGAGAGGGAAGAATTTATTGGAAAACTAAGAAGCAACTTTGGCGTTGATGAAAACGCCAGGGAAGTCATTTCAATCCTGAAGGAAAAGGACCTTATGAGGTCCCTAAGAAGCATTGTCTCATTTTACCCTTATAAACACACAGAGCCTGATGACCTAATGATTGAGATGGCTGCCAAATTCCCGGAATTCATCTCACTTTCATATCGGCTTGCCCATGGGCTGGAATCACTCAAACCAATCGAGGGCACCTACGCTGAGCGCTTCTATCACCTGATTACCGGTAAAAGTGACCCCCAGAAGGCGAAGTACCTCGGGATTCTGATGATACTTTACATGGAACATGAATTCAATGCTTCCACCTTTGCCCTCAGGGTTACCGCTTCAACACTCGCTGATCCGATTTCATCATTCACAACGGCACTTGCAACACTAAAGGGACCTTTGCACGGTGGGGCAAACGCTGAGATTCTTGATTTCTTCAAGAATTTCAAGAGCACAGATGAAGCCGTAAAGTATGTTGATGAACAGGTGGCAAAAGGGGAGAAAGTAATGGGTTTTGGCCACAGGATATACAAGAGGCTTGATCCTAGGGCCCAGTTCGTGAAAGCGAAACTGAAGGAGATAGCTCCAGACTCAAGAATTCTTCAAATAGCGGAAGCTGTTGAAAATAGAATGTGGGAGAAAAAGAGTGTCCCTGCGAACCTTGATTTCTATGCTGCTATCTACATGGATATCCTTGGTATCCCACAGGACTTTTACACTCCTCTTTTTGCCGCGTCCAGAGTATTCGGATGGGTGGCACACTACAAGGAACAACTCGCAGACAACAGGATCATAAGGCCGTCTTCAAAATATGTCGGTCCTTTTGACCTGAAACTATGAATTGAGCAAGCGCCGCTTTTAACTTGCCAGGCGGCGTCATATCACTTTCAATTCAACTGGGTTTCCATTCCGGTCGTAGGCTATGAAGTTGTTGAGCCCATAGGGATACCCCACGATTACGTGGATAGGGCCAGTATTCTGGAACATTTTGAGATCAGCATCAGATGGTATTGGGACGCCGGATGGATGGGAATGTACTGATCCGACTATGCTGAAATCAATTGGCTTGTTATACAGGTAAAAGAGGGTGTGGTGGTCTCCCTGGACAGTGCCGGGGAGAATTGCGATCTCATAGATCACGTTTTTTTCAGCTTTCATGAATGCACCGAATTCCTTTGGATAGGAATCCAGTGAAGCCTCCATGATCATCCTGAGAGTTCGCTGCCTAATTGACCACATGCTTGATGAGTTTCTCCCTTATCTTGTCATAGAAAGAATCCCTGAATGTAATAAATTCAGCCTTGTTCTCTGATGCAGAAATCTCGATTTCATCGTTCTCGTTAACAGGATACTCAGCCTGGCCGTCTATGATCACAAGGGATTCCTGCCCCGGGCCGCAGAGTTTTATTTTTATTGGCTGGTCGGCAGGAATTACCATTGGCCTCACCCTGGACCTGAATGGTGCAAGGTAAGTGATGGCCATGACATTGAGGGAGGGATGGATTATGGGCCCACCTGCGCTGTAGTTGTAGGAGGTTGAGCCGATAGGCGTTGACACTATAATTCCATCTGCACTTCCGCTGTCGAGGAAGTTGCCACCGGCATAAATCTTGAACTTCCGGATCTTGGCGATCTTGCTAGTGTGTATTACTGCCTCATTGGTTGAATCAAGGACCTCCAGCCCATTTATCTTGACCTTGAGCTTCATATTCTTCTCTATCTTGTAATCGCCTCGTATGAGCTTGTAGATTGATTTCTCAACATCGCCGATTTCAACTTCCGTGAGGAACCCAAGCCCGCCCATGTTGATGCCCAAGACTGGCCCCTTTGCCATCTGGGTTGCCCTCAAGGCAGTGCCATCCCCTCCGACAGCAATGATTATGTCTGCCTTAATTGCCTCCAGATCAGTGCCCCGGATTTCCAGGAACTTGGCACACTCCTTGTCATATATGGTCTGCCAGTCCTTTGGTATTAATTCCACGATTCTGCTGACAACCCTGGCACACCGTTCACAGTTTCTTCTGATCGTAAATGCAATCCTCATATGATTTCACCCAGCATTTCCCTGTTTCTTGCTGCAATAATGTTTGCCCTCACAGTAACATCAAGGCCCATGTTGAATTCCGATCCACTCTGGTCCACTACAACCCCTCCTGCTTCCCTCACAAGGATGACTCCCGCTGCCACATCAATATTCCTTATGTAAGAGCCCCTGCCGACATATGCCATCATGTCCACTGAGCCCCTTGCAACAAGTGCCATTTCAAGGGACGCACATCCCAGGGATCGGTGCCGCCCCGGGAGATCGATGAGCTTTCGCCTCATTTCATCACTGCATGCTCCGACGCTTATTGTGTATCCATGTATGGGGACTGGCGACACCCGGATGCTGTTTCCATTGTGTGTGCTTCCCTTGCCCCTTTCTGCATAGAAAACATCTCCCCTTGCAAGGTCCTTGATGTAACCTCTCGTGAGGCTCTTAAAATCATCGTTGAGAGTTGCTATAGAAACTGAATAGAATGGAATCTTGTTCTCTGCATTGAATGTCCCGTCCAGAGGATCGGTCAGGATAGTTTCGCTGTACTTTCTGTCAAGGAAACCAAGCTCCTCGCTCATTATATTGAATGGAAGATCATTTTCCTCAACGTACCTGACTATGATATCTTCACAGGCCTTGTCCAATGCATGGGTTGCGGTGCCATCTGCACCAATGCCGACCACATTCTTGTTCCTGTATTCGCCATTAGAGTCGTGCATTGACTCGAATACCTGGTCACCTATATTGGAAAAATCCCTGTAGAAATCTTCCATGCTGTTATGAATAATGTCAAGGAATAAAAAAAGATGTTTTGGGTTAATCAGGTGTTGTAAGGCTTTCCAAAAGTGTGTTGAGCCTCTGTGGAAGTCTCTTCAGGGCATATCCGAGTACATCAATGGCCTTGTAGGAACCATCCGTCTCAAACTGGAACACGAACTGTGTGTCATCTTCCACCAGCTTCACCGAAGAATAATCAAGAAGTTGTCTTACAGCCTTGCATAAGTTGTCATCTGTGAACCTTATTGTTTTTGAATCTTCTGATAGAACGCTTTGAGGGCACTTTTCCTTTATGGATGCCCATGCCTCAAAATCTGATTTTGTCACGACAAATTCCCTGTGGTACTTATAGAACACCCCAGATGTGGCCTGCCATTTTGTGTGGGTCTTTCCTCTTCCCATTATGGCCTCTCCAGTTACAAGGATAGCCTGTTTTGGCCCAAGCTTCACTATTGGGATGTCAGGATCGCTTGGCACTAGTTCCGGGTTTCCCATTGGCTGGAGGTCGGCAGATGTGACCACGGCCGGCCCAATCTTGTTGATTGAATAGGACATTGTGCATAGAGGACAACCTTTTCCCTCACAGACACACTCATCCCTGAAGTTCATTTTGGGGTCAGTGACCAGTGGCACAAGGGAAAGCCTGTGTGCAACAATTTCGTCAAATAGTGGCAGGGAGGAGTCGTATACATTTCCTTCCCTATCCCTGATCTGTCCGTGGTGGAAAATAACTCTGTCAATTGCAAGTTTGGGAATGTCATCAAGAAGGGTTCTTCTCAGGGCATTAGCTATAGTTGGGGTGATTCCGTCAATTGTAAACCTTATGAATCTGTCTTCTGCCTTAAGAATTTTCAGGGACATTGGATTATACTCTCCTTCCCCTCTTTCCACCCTTCTTCTTGGTTCCGTCGTGTGGGATTGGGGTTACTTCCTCGATCCTGAGGATCTTGAAGCCTGCTCTTGAAAGTGCCCTGATTGCTGACTGTGCACCAGGTCCCGGGATCTTTGATTTGCTTCCCCCTGGGGCCCTGACCTTGATTATCAGGTCTGAAATTTCCTTCTCCCTGAGCTTTTCAGCAATAAGGTCTGCGGCTTTCATTGCAGCATATGGGCTGGATTCTTCCCTGTCATTTCTTACAACCATTCCGCCAGTCGCTTTTGCTATTGTTTCTGCACCGGTAGTGTCAGTAACCAGGATGATTGTGTTATTCTGTGAAGCATAGATATGTGCTATGCCAGTCTTGTTCATCGTTTCACGTCTCCTCTTCTTGGGGCTCCTCTTCTTGGCCTTCTGTCATCTCTTGGCCCTCCCTGTGTCCTTGGCCTCCTATACCCGGATGTCTGTCCGGGAGTTCCCTGTGCACCGGCCACAGCTGCTTGCCCCTCAGCAGGTTCCTTCTCTTCCTGTTCTCCCTCTTCCTGGCCAATGGGGCCGCTTATGATGACCTGCCTCATTGGATGGAGATCATCAGTGAATGGTGACTTTTCGTGGTATAAAATGGAATCCTCAAGCTCACCCTCTACAAGCATTCCTGGAACTGTAACTCTCCTTCCGTTGAGTGTCACGTGTCCATGGGTTATCATTTGCCTTGCCTGTTTTGGTGTCCTTGCGAGATTCTTCTTGAAAACTATAGTCTGGAGCCTTCTAGAAAGAATATCATCTATAGACAGTGAAAGAACATCATCAAGGGTCGCAGCGTGGCTCAAGATATTGTATCTGACAAGCCTGTGTATGAGTGCCTGGAACTGTTTCTCTGCGTTTGAGTCGCTCACCCTCATTCTTGCCTGAAGGTCCCTAGCCTGGCTTCTGAATGACTTGAGCAGTTCCATGCCTTTCCAGAGCTCTCTCTTGTTCTTCAACCCAAACTTGTTGACAATTTCCTTTTCAGCCTCAATTCTTTCTTTTTCCCAAGGGTGCCTCGGCGTAGAATATGTCTTCTTCGGAAATTTAGGATCTCCCATGAATCAGCTCACTCCTTCTTCCTCTGGACACCCATGGTAAGGCCGTGCCTTCCATTGGACCTAGTCCTCTGGCCCCTGACTTTCTTGCCCTTCTCATGCCTTACACCCCTGTAAGACTTAACTTTCTTCATGGCGTTTATATCGTCATTGATCTGAATGTCAAGATCGTTGGAAACCAGGTTCAGGTCATCGCCAGAGACCATTTCGCCCCTGTGGTTAAATGCCCAGCCTGGAATCCCCTCATACTGCTTTGTTTCGATATATTCCCTTAGCCCATCCAGTTCCTTTTCGCTAAGCTCCCCAATTTTCTTATGTGCTGGGAGACCCAGCTGCTTAATGATCATGTGAGACAGCCGAATTCCAATGCCCTTTAAATCGGCAAGCGCGAGCTGAACGGTGCGCTCTCCATCGAGGTCCCTGCTGGCGACCCTTACGATGTATTGGAAATCTTCTCTCTTCTCTCTTTTTGTTTCAGCCATTGAACCATCCTTCGTTTTTGTTTAGCTTACCCTTATTGTAACATATATTAAGATACTTTCGTGAAGCCCTACATCATTTCTGATAGAGAATTAAACTTGATTGGGGACCTCTTTCCCCAATCTATCATTTGTAATGTGTAAAGAGCCTGTGGTCCTCACCGCCATCTAAGGCACCAAGCCTTACAAGGCAATCAATCCAACCATATGAATAGTTCAGAGCTGCGAATGCATTTATCATGTCTCCTTTTTCCTGAAAATGTTTTGCATCACTGAAGTAGCTCTTGATCATTTCCATCGCATTCAGGGCGAATTCCCCGAGAAATGAGTTTTCAGGAGAAGACACTTTTAGTTTTGAAAGTGCTTCGCCTTCTATTCTGATATATTTTTCCACTTTGTTCTTCAATTCCACGGCACATTAAGCCCTGATAGCTTATTAGAGATTCTTTCCATTACTGCTTTCAGTTTACTGTAAAGTGCATTTTAGCTCATTTTTAAGTATTTCATGGTTATCTACGGATGCGCCAGATGATTGAAGTAAAGGACTTAGTAAAGAAATATTCAGACGGCATAACCGCCCTCAAAGGAGTATCTTTCAACGCCAGCAAGAGGGTGACTTCTATAATAGGCAGGAACGGGGCAGGGAAGACCACTCTGCTCAGAATTCTTTCCACCCAGCTTATGCCAACATCAGGTTCAGTCTCAATCAATGGTGTGGACATAATCCGCAACCCTGACGATATAAGGAACAAGATAGTGAGTATTCCCCAGGAAGCTTCGCCAATAGGCGTTCTCACAGCTTTTGAACAGGTGAAGATGTACCTTGTGGGAAGGCGCTTCTCCTTCATGGATGCAACTAGAGAGGCCAACAGGTCCTTGAATGAAATAGGGCTTGAAGGCTTCAAGCATGTCCCTACCGACACCCTCTCCGGCGGGATGAAGAGAAAGGTATTTGTTGCGATGGCGCTGGCATCCAATGCAGAAATAGTATTCCTGGATGAGCCAACAACTGGGCTGGACCCACTTTCCCGAATGGAGGTATGGTCAGCAATAAGGCAGATCGATTCCCATATCATTCTTACCACGCATTATATGGAGGAAGCACAGGAGCTCTCTGATGAAGTCTTTCTTGTTGAAACCGGCAAGATAATTGAACAGGGAACTGTTGCGAGCCTCCTTAACAGGTTTGATGGGATGCTAAGGGCAGAGACTTCTTCCCCCTGTGATGGTTGTGCCAGGGTTTCCAACACATATATAAAATACATACAGAAGGACAGAGCCCAGGAATATTTGGAAAAAGGCTTTACTGTCAAGTCTGTGAACCTGGATGACCTGTTTATCAGCAAGGGGGTCAACCTTGAATCTTAAGTTCACCTTCCTGCTCGCCTGGTATTATGGCATAAGGACCATCGCCAGGGGGCCTTCGTATATCATCGCAGCACTGAGCACACCGCTGGCCCTCCTTTTCCTGGTCTACGTGCTCTCTAACGGAGCGCTGGTAAAGTACGCACTTGTGGGAGGATTTATTGCCATCGTGGCATCCGTTGCCCTCCAGAGTTCCGGCGATGCTGCTTTTTTCAGGCTGCAACTTCGCATCCAGGATCTGTATGTCGCAAGCTCAGTGTCCCCATCTGATTACATGATTGGCCTAACGCTGAGCTACCTGATGTTCTCATTGCCGGGCATTATGCTTTATGGTATACTTGGGGTGATATACCACCTGTTTTCACCATTTGCGGTGGCTATGCTGATATTAGTTCTTGCCCTCCTTGTGCTTGCCACTTCTTCAATTTCCTTCATCATTTCAAGCAGCATAAAGCACATCAGGAATATTTGGGGAATAGCCGGGATCCTGTCAGTTCTGATGACTATACTTCCACCAACATACTACCCATACGAGTCCATAAAGAGGGTGTTCCTCTACCTGCTTTCAATAACACCTGTAACTCCAGCTGCAGTTGTTGCTCAATATTCTTTCGGGCTATCTCCAGCATTGCCCCTGGAACTTTACAT
>JAJZKS010000262.1 GCA_021850835.1 Thermoplasmata archaeon | reverse complement strand
CTGTAATGCCATGATACCCCTCTTCTGTCATAGATGCAATTGGCTTGGCATTGCCTAATACAATTCAGTTGGATATTTTTGCTGTGATTCTCGCAGTTGCAATTTCAATCCCGGTAGGAACCTACATCGGATCCAAACCAAATTCTTTTGCAGACCAGTTTGGTAGAGTTTTCACCCTTACGGGTTATGCAATTCCTACTTTCTGGCTGGCTTTGATTCTTCAGATTGTATTCGGAAAAGGGGTCATACTGGGCAATCCTGTCGGAGTATTCCCGTTGACAGGTTCATTTAACCCGTTCGGTATACCAGTTCCTACTCCGTCATGGTTTACGGGCCAGTATACTACACCCACTCATCTGTTCATATTTGATGCAATCCTGCACGGCAGTTTTGGACTGGCCTGGGATGGCTTCATGCACATCGTACTTCCTGTCATAACTTTGACTTATGGATTGCTTGCAGGCATATTGAGGTTCATCAGAGCCGGCATGGTGGACAATTCTAGAATGGACTTTGTCAAGACCGCCCGAGCAAAGGGTGTCCCTGAAAAACTTGTTATCAAGAAGCACGTCAGGAAGAACGCACTCATACCGACAATTACGGTTATGGGTCTTCTCATCGCATTCCTTCTTAACGGCAGTGTTGTCGTTGAATATGTGTTCCTTTATCCGGGAATGGGATTCCTTGAAGTGAATGCCTTGCTGACCCAGCAGGTGTATGGAATCATCAGTACTACGCTAATCTTTGGTGTTGTGCTCATGATAACCAACCTGATAGTAGATATAATTTATGCAATGATCGATCCGAGAATTAGATATTGAAGGTGATGCAGAAATGGCTGAATTAAATGTTCCCGTAAAGGAAATGATGGCTACGAAGAAGAGAAGACCGAGGATAGAGGATACTAAGAACACCCTCAACATATTCATACACAACCGACTGGCTTTCACTGGCTTCATCATTACTATATTCTACTTCCTCATCGCGATTCTTGATGTAATATATCCAAGCTGGCTTGGCGTTCCAAACATTAACAGCATGCTTAACTGGATCCCTGGGGGTAGCCCAACCTCTGCCCTCCCAACTGCTCCAACAACTACGGGCGGTTGGTGGTACTACCTTGGGACAACATACAGTCAGATACCTTTGTTTCCGGTTATATTGGCTTCTTTGAAATTTGACTTAGGATACTCGGTGCTCATTGTCTTTTCTGGATTGTTTGTGGGTCTTATGCTTGGAACCATATCAGGATACTTTGGAGGCCTCATAGATGAAGTTGTAATGAGAGTAACCGATGTCTTTTTCAGTTTCCCGACATTGGTCCTTGCCATAGCAATGTCATATGTTCTGGGAGAAACAATGAACACCATTATCATCGCACTTATCATTATCTGGTGGCCGAGTTATGCCAGGTTCTCAAGGGGGCTGGCCCTCACAACAAGGAGCCAGAATTTCATCGAGGCGGCAGTTGCCTCGGGCTCTTCAAAATTGAGAAATGCATTTGTGCATGTCATGCCGAACGTTCTTTCTCCAATATATGTTCAGCTATCGCTTGATCTTGGGAGCGTTGTAGGTATTCTTGCAACCTTAGACTTCATAGGATTCAACAAGAATGGCTATTTGCCGGAACTTGGAAATCTAATTGCACAGGGCCAGACTTTTCTAGCATATGGCTCCTGGTGGCCAGTTCTGGTGCCTGGAGTGTTCTTGCTCATATTCATTGTGGCAGTGAACCTCATGGGCGATGGCCTAAGAGACGTTCTTGACCCAAAACTTAGAAGGTAAATTCATGGTGTTACTCGATACAGAAAATAAAATGGATAAGCCAGAGCAACCCTTTTTGAAAGTGGAGCATCTGGTTACCCAGTTTTTTACACAGAAAGGTATTGTAAAAGCTTTAGACGGCGTGTCATTGAGCATTAAAAAAGGAGAAGTTCTAGGGCTGGTAGGGGAGAGTGGCTGTGGTAAGAGTGTTACAGCCACTTCCATAATGGATTTAATCATTGACCCACCGGGACGCATAGTTGATGGCAAGATATTTGTAGATGGCTTCAACATTATTGGAGACCTGAAGAAGCTCGCTTCAATTAAGGTAAAGAGCGAAACAAATGTAAAAATAAAGCGAAAGGTCAGGCTGATAAAGAGACATAATACAATTATATCGAAAATTCGTGGGAACAAGATTGCTATGATTTTCCAGGAACCGGGGCTTGCCCTCAATCCTGTCCTTACCATAGGAGATCAGATCAGTGAGGCAATTCTCTTGCACTCCAGGGTCAACATTGCAAACTCCATTATTCGAAGGGAAACCATCAACGTAGCACAGATATCCGAATTTGTGAATGCAGTCCAATCACAGAAATCCCTTATTGATAAGGAATCCAAAATTCATGTATGGACCAGGGATTATGCCATACCTGACCTCGAAAGTAGCCTGAGAGACCTCTTCATTTCCACTGAAGATGAAGCATCACTTGTAAAGGAAATAATGAGGGTGGTTGAAGAAGCTAAGACCTTCCCAAATGTTCAGCAAATGGTGACTGCTAGGGATTACTTCAGAATGCAAGATCAACTTGTGGACCTGAACCTTCAACTTCTGGAAGCAGAAAACACCGGAAACAGAGATGCAATAAATAAAATCCAGGCAAGAATTTCTGCTTTGAAAAGTGAAGTAAACCGGAATTTTTCAAGTTACAGAATCGCCAGGAGATTCTTCAAGAGGAGAACGGAAAGACCTTTCAGGGAAGCTGCCAGAAGAAGGGGGATTGAACTTCTTGAAACTGTTAATATTTCCGACCCGGTGAGGGTATACGATTCATTCCCACATGAATTGAGTGGTG
>JAJZKS010000261.1 GCA_021850835.1 Thermoplasmata archaeon | reverse complement strand
TCATACTTACCATGTGTTTTATTCGTCCGGCCCCTGCTTCAATGGTATAAACTGGTCCTCTGATAACATTAAGAGTTTTTCCATGGCCTCTGGATATGAGGTTCAGATTTTCACCCGAGTGATCCAGCCCAAATTCTGAAGAATATTCAAGAGGGTCATGGTTTGCCCATCCTATCCTATCCTGGTCCACAGTTAATGGTGGTTCCAGTATAACTGGCTCTGACTCAGGTGTTTCCATCAGGTAGATGTCCGCCCCTTTTGAGAATACAATTTTCCCATTGCGTCCGAATGCGAATCTGTGGTAGAAATCCTCGGGATTGGTATGTCTTTTGAGATCTCCTCCCCCTGTGTCTATGGAATATATCGCTCCAGATCCCTCATGGTCAGAAATGAAGAAAATTCTGTTCTCCATCAGAAATATAGAGTTCACATTGTACCCATTATCCAGTATTTTCTTGAAATTTCCTGGTGTTTCGATGTCAGACCATATAACACCATGTGTTCCTCCCTGGTAGTGCTTCCAGTGCGGGAGTTCCTTAGTGTTACGTCCAAGAATTGTATTATTTCCGTTAAACAAAATATCTGTTGCTGGACCTAATGAGAGATTCCGGTAATTTCTCTCTCCATCAATGAGAAAGAGCTCAGTGTATCCCCGATTGTAAGCTTCTATGTTTGAACTTGCAATCAGCATGCCGTCCTTACTGAATCCTGCTATGGAAGTTATGGGTGAACCAAGGTTTGTGCACTGCCTTATCATACCACTTTTCAAATCCACATAGAAGACTTCTGAGACTGGGGTCTCCGAACCTTTCAGAAGTCTGAAGTAGATGCCGGTTCCATCGGGAGAGAACCTGTTTTCACATACCACGCCCATATTATGAACCAGCCGGTTGAGGCTCCCATCCTTCAGGTTCATAACATACAGGTCGTCCTGTGAAACGAAAGATACACAATTACCATGGATTGACGGATAAAGAATGTAAGGCTTCACTCAAGTATATGCAACTTGGATTGTTTAATGTTATCCACGTCCTTTATCCAAGAATGTTTAACAGCGCCCTATAAGGAAGGGGCTGATTAATTGTGTGCCAAGGAATTGAATCGGGTTTCAAATTCAAAATGGTATATTATTAAGGCAATTTTCCCATTTATTCATGCGTTGTTCCTGAACAGCATAGTATAAATGATTTTTATCGCCCTCAGAATTTTTTTCTTTAATGAAACCACAGGCAATGACGTGCAATTTCTAGAGAATTAATAGTTTTGTAGTTACATTATTTATTATATTATATGATAACCGAAAAAGAAATAATGTTTTTATACCATAATCTCGTATATTTTAATTAGGCTATAATATGATAATGGAGGTTAAACCATGACAGAAGATGAAAATGTATTCGGGAAGGTGTTTCAGGTTGACCCTGCACCCCTTGGGCTCACAGGTTTTGCTCTGACAACATTCCTGCTGAGTTTCACAAATGCAGGTTTGATACATACAACGGGAGGGACGGGAGCAGCGGTTGCCTTTGCCTTTGCATATGGAGGAATTGCCCAGCTTATCGCAGGTCAGTGGGAAATGAGAAGAGGCTCGCAATTTGGATTTGTAGCATTCTCTTCCTATGGCGCTTTCTGGCTCTGGTACGTATTCATAGTTGTATTCAGCCATTTTGGAGTTATTTCTGTTGGCAATCAGGCACTGGGCCTGTCACTGATTCTCTGGGGATTCCTTACTCTCTACCTGTACGTGACTGCAATAAGGCTGAACCTTGCACTGAACCTTGTGTTCCTGTTCCTGTGGCTGGCATTCTTCTTCCTTGGTGCAGGTGACCTTACAGGGTCGGTGGTGCTCACACATATAGGTGGATACACTGGAATCATTACTGCATTCTTCGCAATGTACACAGCATTCGCTATAGTAACAAACAGCAACCACGCAGGACGTATCCCGCTTGGCCCAGGGCTAAAGAAAAAATCCTGAGCCATTTTTCCTTTTATTTATTCAGTGAGTAGCGTTCCATCATGGAAGCGACCATTTCCGCCTCACTGCTTTTTTCATTTCTAAGATTCTCTATAACTTTATGCCTGTCTGCTACCGGCCTGTTCTGGCTTAGCTTCATCTTGCATGTTATATCCTGTACTTCAAGCCTAAATCCGACGATCTCGTCTACCATTTTCTCATAATACGATTCTCTGTTCCTTTCCAGTGATGTCCATTCCGGATCATAAATACTGGACAGCTCCAGTAAAATTTCCTTTGATTCTTCTCTTGTGACTGTCTTAAATACTCCGGACATCCTGACTGCGGAATAGTTCCATGTGGGCACAGACTTCTCAATGGTGTACCACCTTGGAGAGATATAATGGTGGGGCCCCAGGAAAAGTATGGTTGAGCGCTTTCCATCTGCACTCTTCCAGTGAGGATTTGCCCTGGCCATGTGCCCCAGTAGTGTAAAGTGGTCTCCATTTCTCTTTGTGATGACTGGAATGAGTGTGTTCAAAACTTCATCACCTGAGGCAGTCAGAAGAAGGGCAAAGCTGTTTTCTTTAATGAAATCCATAATTATGTCAGTATCTTTTATGTTGAAGTATTCCGGAACATACATATTGAATTATATGAGAGACGTATTAATTAATTTCCAACGGACCGGGAAAAGTGAGATGAAGGTTTCAACCACCTGAAGCCAATTCAGCAGGCGTTTCAAAATAAATGCTGCACATTATTTATCAAATATTGCAGACGATTCTTCTATGGGATTCAGGCAACGCATGTGGATTGTGATAACCAGATGATTGCCAGATTGAATTTTTGAAGTCAAATTTTTAATTTTTCTACCTTTCAT
>JAJZKS010000021.1 GCA_021850835.1 Thermoplasmata archaeon | reverse complement strand
TCTTGATCACATGATAGCTTATATACGACGAGGAAATTATCCAGCCAAGATAAAAACACAGAATAAAAAACAATTCTTAGTTTAGACCGCAAGAGTGTAAAAATGACAAGTTTCGATAGTTTTGGAATAAAGAGTGAAATATTAGAAGCGCTAAATGAGATGAATTTTACCACACCCACTGAAGTTCAGGAGAAAGCCATTCCCCTGGCGATGGAGGGGCAGGATCTTATTGTAAGGTCAAAGACCGGTACAGGCAAGACAGGAGCTTTTCTTGTCCCAATATTGAACTCTACACAGGCCAGCGATAGAATGACGGCCCTCGTGATCCTTCCAACAAGGGAGCTTGCACTGCAAGTTTTCTCAGTTGCAAAGGATATGGCTGCATTCAGCAAGGTAAAGAGTACAGTAGTTTATGGTGGAGCGAGCATTGAAAACCAGATCAAGGAACTCAGGCGAAATCCGTCAATAGTAATTGGAACTCCAGGAAGAATTATTGACCTCATGAAAAGAGGCGAACTGGACGTTTCGGGAATCAGGTTCCTTGTCCTAGATGAAGCAGATGTAATGCTAGACCTCGGTTTCATAGAAGATATAGAGTTAATCGTTTCAAAGATGCCCAAGAAGAAACAGTCTATGCTGTTTTCAGCAACAATACCGGAACAGATACTCAAACTTACCAGGAGATTCATGAAAAATCCGCAGTTCCTCAAAGTCGGCGCAGAGGAACAGATGACTGTAAATACGATTTCCCACAGTTTTGCAATTTCAACGAGCTCTAGAAAGGTCCCAGCCCTAATGGCATACATCAATGAATACAACCCTGTCAAGTCCATAATATTCGCTGAAACAAAGAGAGGGGCCGACAGGCTTTACAATGTTCTCGCAAGCCAGGGCATGAATGCAACAGTCATCCACGGTGATCTTTCACAGGCACAGAGGGAAAAAGCCCTTTCTGAGTTCAGGAACGGTAGCAGATTCCTTATCGCAACCAATGTTGCAGCCAGGGGATTGGACATTACTGATGTCACAGATGTGATTAACTTTGACCTTCCAGGGGAACCTTTCATATATGTGCACAGGGTAGGAAGATCCGCGAGGATGGGAAATACCGGAAATGCCTTCACAATCATCAATGAAGATGAAATAGACGCAATAAAAGCCATAGAAAGGACAGTAAAAATCCACATGATGAGGATCGAGCTCAACCAGGACCCTTACCTGGAAGTGGGCAGGGACATTGGATACTCACATTACAAGAACCGGGAAAACAATGGTGGCAGAGGAAACAGGAATTTTAACAGGTCTGGTGACAGACGACCCCCTAGAAGAAGCAACGGTGGCCACGGAAATGGCCGAAGATTCAATAACGACAGGCGCAACTGATCATTGGGATTCCCAATGATCCTTTTCTAACCCATTATTGATAACACCTAGCTGAATCGGCCCTAAAGTCTGGGAACTTATCTTCAGGCTGTTGCCCGATATGTATAGTCCAGATGGGAAGTCCAGAACTACAGGCTGGATATTCTTGGGATTAGCCCTGAATTCAATGCTGAATACTGTTTTGTTAGCATTTGTAAGCCTGAGATCACCCGTTGTGAAATCAGTGTATCCTGTTGTATAAATCTGGTTTCCAAAGGCATAAACCGTCATTTCTACTGTCAGATGCTTCTGCGCGTCCGGACTTACTGCTGCTATGGAATATGACAAGTTAACAATTGATATTGTGTATGGTTGGGTTATTACCACCATTGTCTGGTTAGGGGCAAGCTCTATCTCCGTGTATGTGGAAACTAGCTTTGATGGTGGTGCAGTGTTGTGACCTGATGTGTAACCAAGCTGCATGCCCAGGTCGAAAGAGCCGAGTGATGCGAAAAGTAGCAGTATACAGAGTGCAAAAACGAGTGCCATTTTCTTTCTGTCTGCCATGATAGAATGTAACATACTTTAGGTATTGAACCTTTTAGGAATCTATTAATAAAAAATATTAATTTAACAGTATTGAACAATTTTTGCTGGAATTATAGGGAGAAGGCTATACGCCCATTCTCTCCCTTAATCCCACAACCTGGTTCTTGATCTCTGTTGGAAGTTCTTTGCCAAGGGATCTTGTGAATTCCTCTATTTCAGAAATCTCTGCACTCCATTCCTCGTAATCAATACTGAAGAGTTTCTCCTTCTGCTCCCTTGAAATCTTCATTCCATCGAAATTTATAGAGCCTTTAGCTGGCATGTTGCCTATTGGAGTCTCTATGGCGGACGCTGTCCCTTCTGCCCTGCCTATTATCCACTCAAGAACACGTATGTTTTCGCCGAAACCTGGCCAGATGAAACTTCCTTTGTCGTCTTTCCTGAACCAGTTTACGTAATAGATTCCAGGTAGTTTAGAGGCCTTCTTGCCCATGGAAAGCCAGTGTTCGAAGTAGTGAGATACGTTGTATCCACAGAATGGTCTCATTGCCATGGGATCCCTCCTGACTTCACCTACCTGCCCTTCAGCGGCCGCGGTTTGCTCTACCCCCATTGTAGCACCAAGAAACACACCATGAACCCAGTCAAATGACTCATAGATGAGCGGAACTGTGTCTCCCCTTCTACCACCAAACAAAATGGCGGTTAATGGAACGCCATTGGGATTTTCCACTTCTTTGGACAGGCTTGGGTACCTTTTAAGCGGAGTGGTAAACCTTGAATTAGGGTGTGCAGCCTTCTGCCTTGTAGAAGGTGAATGCAAGTTTCCAGTCCAGTCTATCAATTCCCCCTTGGGAGGGGGAAGACCCTCCCACCATGGCTCATTATCTGCTGTGAGGGCCACGTTCGTAAATATAGTGTCTTTCCTGACACTTTCCATTGCATTGGGATTGGTAGTTTCATTGGTTCCAGGAACTACACCGAAGAATCCGTTCTCAGGATTTATTGCATAAAGCCTGCCGTCCTTTCCCACGTGCATCCATGCTATGTCGTCCCCGATGAGCCTTGCCTTCCACCCCTGCTTTGCATATTCTTCTGGCGGCCTGATCATTGCAAGGTTCGTCTTACCACTGGCACTGGGAAAAGCTGCAGCAAAGTAGTATTTCTTCCCCTTTGGGTTCTCTACTTCAAGTATGAGCATGTGTTCCGCCATCCACCCATTATCCCTTGCTTCAACAGATGCAATTCTCAATGCGTGGCATTTCTTGCTCAGAAGTGCGTTTCCCCCATACGCAGAATTGATGCTTATGATGTGGGCGTCCACTCCCAATCTTTTCCAAGGGAAGTGGAGGATGTACCTGTTCTCCGGATCAAGGTTTCCTGAAATATGAATTGCCTTTACAAATTTTCCAGTTTTCTGAATTTTATTCATTGCAATGTTGCCCATACGGGTCATTATATGCATGTTGACTACAACATAGGCATTATCTGTAATCTCCACACCCGTCTCAGAAAATTCTGAATCTGCCGGGCCCATAATGTAAGGCACAACATACATGGTCTTGCCAGCCATTGACCCGTTCATCAGCCTGGTCGTTACTGATTCGGCCTCCATGAGTGACATAAAATTATTCAGAGGGCCAACTTCAGATTCATCTTCAGCACAAATGAAAGTTGATTTTTCTGTTCTTGCAACGTCCTTTGGATCGCTTCTTGAGAGATACCCCCCGGGGAATTTTTCCTGATTCAGCTTGATCAGGCTACCATCAGAAACCATTTCCTGTATCAGCTTTTCATATTCTTCCCTGCTTCCATCGCAGTATACGACCTTATCCGGCCTGGTTATGGCAGATACGCCATCTACCCATTCTTCGACAGTATTTACCTCAACTCTTTCCATTTTATCCCTGCCTTCGTGGCACTGTTAAAGCACCAGTCTGGAATGCCAGTTTTGGCGTGTGGCGCCTCAAACTGGACAATATTCATTATTTTTATGCCTATTTAATAGCTTCCATTAATGTCTACTACATGATACGGCAATTGACTAATAAAAAGAAAAACATGTCCTAAACTATCTTTACATTAAGTATCTTCCGTTCATATTCAACATTAGTACAGCAAAATTAAAGTACAATGGCTTTTCTGGGTGTTCACTGTAAACTATGGGGATGCCATAAATGCATCCAGGCTGCCATCCTCAATTCTTTGATTGCTTTTTCTTGTGCCCATGATAATAAGAATAGCCGCAATGAGTTCTGCTGGAGTGAACACCAATGAAACTAATATCAGGACCAGAGCATAGTCAAAATATGATTCTTCAAACTTACGGGAAAGCTTATGCAAGCCAAGAAGCACCCCGATGACGTATCCGATCACGAGAAGGAGACCCCCGATAATGCCAACGAACCCTCCTAAAGCAACCGCACCCAAAGCGGCAATTGGCAATGTTGTTTGGCTCGTAGGAGAAGGGCCAAGGGAGCCTATGAGCGGAAAAAGGAAAGCAAGTACTGCGCCGAATCCTATGATAGCCAATATTATCCCGACAATTAACAGGGAAGTTCCTGTTGCAGGTGTAGAGAAATTGAAATCAAATTCCCTCAATTTTGTAAATGAAGATCTCAGGTAAATGAAAGACAAACACTGTACAAACAGTATTGCGACTAATATTGCCTCAAACACGAGTACGAAAACAGTAAGATTTGAAGTTGAGAATGAAGTGGTCAGTCCCGTGAAGACTGCTGTCAACCCATAGTTTAAACTTGCCCCATAAAGCGTTGTAGCCAGTACATTAATGACGAAATCCAAAGTTGAAATTACTGCAGTGATAAGAAAGATTATTGAAAATAACCGCAAGTCCTTCAGTGACTTTTTTTCTATTAGAGAAATGTGCTCTAGTGAAAACTGGCATTTGGAGCATTTGCTAGCTCCCAGTAGGTTGTAGGTCGCACAGCTCGGGCATCTCGTAGGCATAAGTCGTCAAAGATAGGGTATGTTTTATATTTTTTGGATCACAGTTGCAGAATTGATCTCATGTACCCTTTTTGCATTGGGAGGAATCTTGTGGTATGCACAAAATTATAACGTCAAACTTAATTCACCACAGAAAGGGTCTGTGGGGTAGCCTGGTATCCTTCCAGCTTCGGGAGTTGGAAACTCCGGTCCAAATCCGGGCAGACCCATTCTGTTAACGGTAATTATTAGCTTGCATTGTCTACCGTCACATTACAGGAAACATGTATCGGATCATTTGAACTTTAACACACATCAAGACATAATTTGCCTGGATTAGTGAAAACATTCATAGTTTGCTCAATTTTTCCAGTGCGTCGAATGCTCTAGTGGCATCGGATTCATCAACCAGAATTATCATCCTGCCAGGCCCAATAGTGTTAAATTGCCTGATTGCCACATCGTTTATGGCAAGTTCAGTTACGATTGTGGACAGGAGGCCGGGTGCTGTTTCTATTTCTATTGGCATTTCAACTAATACTTCTGCAAGGCCCTCCAATTTCCTGTTCACCTGAGAGCTTGAAATGAAAGATTCGAATCTTGCAAGATTTTTCGAGTCAATTGTAACACTTGCATTATCCATGTTTGTCACCAAGCGGAAAGTTTCCCCTGCTGCGAAATTCATGTCACTTGAAAATCTCAATATGGCTTTCTGCAAATCGTTGCTGTTTTTCAAGGAGACAACAGTGATCCCGTTCCTAAGAGACAGTTTTATGATTCTGTTTCCGAATGATTTGCGTTTTTCATAGGCCTCATTTACAGGATATCTCCTGATTGCGCTGAGTATGGCGTCAAATGAAACCTTCCCGTTGGCGGTTATTTCAATGTCCCTCGCAAGTGCCCTTGTATTCACGATTCCACGAGCTAGAGCGTTCCTTATTACCCCATCCCTTTCAATAGCCAGCCTGACAAGTGTTGTCGCATTTTGTGTCAAATCGGTAGTATTCATGTCTAAGTTGACCATGAATGAGAAAATCATGTCATAAACCTTTTGCCTTCTATGGACTTTATCTTCCTGTATGCAAGATAAAATAATTGCGGGAAAGATGAAAGCTATAAGGATGCATTCCAGGGGGGGACCTGAAAATCTGGTTTACGAAGATGCGAATATCCCAAAAATTTCTAAGGGAGAGGTGCTCATCAGGGTCCATGCAGCATCCATCACTCCAACTGAGCTGACTTGGAATTCATCATTCACCGACAGGAATAAGAAAGAGAGGTTCCCGGTAATTCCGAGCTTTGAAGTGTCCGGAACTGTATCCGGCCTTTCCAGCGAAGTTAAACACCTTAAATTGGGCGACGAGGTATATGGGTTGCTTGATTTCTGGAGGAACGGCGCAGCCGCAGAGTACGTGGAAACCGATGCGACGGAGATAACATTGAAGCCTTCTACTCTGGATCACATTTCAGCTGCCTCTCTCCCACTTTCCGGTCTAACTGCATGGCAGGCACTGTTTGATCATGGGCATCTCAAACCAGGTCAGACTGTACTGATTCATGGCGCTGGCGGCGGCGTTGGTTCTCTTGCTGTTCAAATAGCTCGCTGGAAAGGTGCGGAAGTTATTGGGACTTGCTCAAAGAACAAAGAAGTTATAGTCCGCCAGCTAGGCGCAAACCAGGTCATAGACTATAGCAACGCAAGGTTTGAGGATGTGGCCAACGGAGTGGATCTGGTTCTTGATACTGTTGGAGGGGAAGTGCTGAACCGTTCCTACCAGACAGTAAGGAGGGGAGGCACTGTTGTTAGTATTGCGGATGACATAGATGAAGAGCTTGCCCGTAAATATGGCGCAGAAGGTATTTCATTCCTTGTGGAACCAAACAGAAGAGAGCTGAGGGAAATAGCATTGCTAGCAGATTCGGGAAAGATAAAGCCAGTGATCCAGGACACATTTCCATTAAGGGATGCTAAGCAAGCTTTCATTTCTGGAATAACAAACCATAATACCGGAAAAACAGTCTTGAGGGTGATTGATTGAACGGAGTGCAAAGAGACTCATCTTTTGGGCAGATGGCAGAAGGAGAATAGGTGATAAAATGGCAAAAATGTCAAGCAAACCGGAAAAAGTAGTAAAGGAATATGTAAGCGCTCTGGATTCCCAGGATTTTGACCTCGCAGCAGGACTCATTGCGGAGGATGTAAGGATAATCGGGCCGGCTGGGGAGAATTTTGGCAAGCCAAAGGATTTCACGAACATGTTGAAGCGTTACCATGGTAAATATAAAATCCTGAAAATGTTTGTGGATGGAGAAGATGTTGGACTCATGTATGATTTCACAACTTCTGGTAAGACCGTATACATGAGTTCCTGGTACAAAGTTGAGAGTGGGAGGATAAATTATATCAGAACAGTCTTTGATCCTTCAGCATTTGAATGAGACGTATCCAGATGCGGGAAGTGGATTCGTGGAATTAAGTTAGCTTGATATGCAGGATTCATTGTTCTTTTGATTTCCCACTGGCTCATAGCATATTTTATAATGTTTGTTTTCACTCCTTTCTGTCCACTAGTGAATTCAGCATTTCATAATTTATAGCACCTTCAATCAGGAGGTTAAAGTTGTCCTTTTCAAGAATCTCCTTTCCTATACGCAACAATAAACCCATTACGGCATATGATGCGCTGGGACCAAAACTCAGCCTTGTTACCCCTAGTTTTTTCAAGTCACTGATTGGAGGCAACCCTTTTCTGATCATAAGGTTAATCGGAAATTTCACTGATTTGACAAAATGAGAGATAGAGGCAAAATCGGTCAACCCCATTGGATAAACACAATCTGCTCCAGCTTCTATGTACCTCTCCGACCTTATAATTGCCTCCTCAAGGCCCGATTCTAGATCCATTCCACTTCTGTGTGAAAATGCATCTGTCCTGGCATTTATGACAAAAGGTATCCCAGTTTCATCTTTCAGAGCCAACAAGGCAGCAATTTTCCTGATCTGTATTTCCGGGTCAACAAGACGATTCCTTGCAAAGTCAACGTCCTCTATGTTGATCCCCACTGCACCTGTCTCAATGATACCATTGACAGATTTCACAACCTGTGAAGGAGACCTGCCGAAACCTGATACCATATCCACACTTAAAGGGGCACTCAGGGCCATTGTGATCCTTTTTACCGCAGAGACAAATTCACGCTTTGGGATCGATTCCCCATCACTGTATCCAAGAGAAACCAGCATGCCTGCACTTGAAGTCGCAATCGACGAGAAACCCGCCTCTTCGAATATCCTTGCACTTGGTACATCCCATGCATTGGGTATGACAAAGAAATTGCCTAACCTGTGCTGCGACTTGAACTGTCTGGCCTGTTTGATCTGGAGTTCCAGTGATTCGTCTTTTTCAGGCATAAACTTAACCTCCAACAACCTCAGGTACTTAAGATTTAACAGTTTGGAAAGAGAGTAGTTTTTATGGAGCTAAAACACTTCTGCTAACTGCTTATAGATAGGTTTGCACACAAGAATCAGACAAAATCTCTTCAGTCAACATCATACTTTAAGTTTTGTGACAGTGCAAGATTTTCGTTGATATTGATGTTCCGAACAGATTGGCATGTGAATGCAATGGATGTCCTCTCGAAAAACAAGTATCAGCCCATGCTGGAGAAACGCCATGAACAGATGATATTCCAGTACGCTGGTATGCCGGTGCTTTTCATGTTGTGCGCATAGAGGCATTCCTCTTCCTCTATTTCGTTGCCATGATCATTCAGGCACTGATAGAGAGGGCTGCGAGACTCAGCATGAAGGATCCGGGGATTTAAAGCATTCCTGTATACTTCGAGGAGAGGGGATGCTCATCTCCAACGGCATACAGGATTGATGCGGTACTTCGTATAATCATGGGAAGAATCTAAGCATGATTTAATCTCCTGATGTGCCTCCTTCTCAGATCAATGCGTGAGGGGGTCCTTCAGTCCCTTCTTTCAAGCTCCTCAGCTTTGATGATGCCAAAATGAATGGCACACCTCATGTCCTTAAGGTATTTCATGACTAGAGCAGAAGGTTCATAATACCACCATATCTGTTTTCACCCGACGATTTTCAGGGATGTGGGGTGGCACATCTCTGTTTATTGAATATTTTTGGAAAACTATTCCAGCAGGCTGGATAAATGAATAAATGAGATATGGCAGGAATCCCATGACATTTCATATCTTCAGTCAATATTTTCCATTAACTGTTAAAGCCCTTTATGTTAAATTGTCGGGCTGAGGCCTAGAGATGACGAAATCAAAATTTACACCGAATTCCTGGAACAGGTAATGGACTATGGGATAAAGTGGTATTGCCAGCATTCCAATAATTCTGAAGTAAAAGACGTTCGGTCAACTGGATTTGATACTGCTAAAATTGGAACTGCAGTGGTAATGGAAAAGGATAATGGCTACACTCAGCCAGTTTCCTTGAGATAATGATATGTCAGTTGATTGAGATCTCCCCAAGTGCCCTGTCGAAAACCTCCTGAGTGAATTGCAGCAGAGGTTTGAGTTGTTCCAGATCAAAATGAGAAGTGAACAGCTTTGGGTAAATGTAAGCCCTCTCTATCTTAACCAAATTGAAAAAATTCTTCCTGTTTGCAACCAGATGTTCCATAATTGGTGAATTGTCTTTGAGGAGATGCAGCAATCCCCTAATAGAATGAGTGTCCGGAAGTTTTCCGGTCATTATACAGATCCTATACTTCAGCAGGTACTCGCAATGGTCATGCAGGGCTATGGCTGCAAGTACTGATTTCCCCTCTCCGATTAGTCTCTGGGCCTCCTTAAGGCAAAATCGGCTTTGTTGAATTAAGTTTTCAGGATCTGGCTTTGGATCCAATGGAAGTTTCAATAAACTAGGGGCTAATGAATTTTTTTAATATAATAGGGCAACTCACATTCCATGAAATGTCCGACTAATATCGAACATTGTTAGCACAATATTCCAGCCTGGAGGAAATTCTCCGGTGTTAGAAATCTTGTATATGAAGAACCGATCCTAAGACTCTGCAATGGCCCTCAAGGCCAATTGTGTACAATCTCATAGTCGAACCGAACATCGAATTGGGGAGAAATAATAGGGAATTATGAAAATCGTCGCTTGTTAAAACTTGAGATACCTTATAATATATGTCTTAAAAATGAAATTATGGGAATGTCTGAAGTTCTTCTGGTTTTGGTGTATTCGCAACATTCCACTTTCCAAAGAGAAAACCAACAAGGTATCCATAGACCATGGCTGCGACAAGCCCACAACCAATACCAAACAGGTAATATGTCAGGTTGTATGTGAAAATGTTGGTTATCCCCAACAGAACGTTTAGGATTACCCAGAGTATGAATCCAAAAGCCACTCCTTTGTATGTTGCAGTGCGACCGGGTACCCTATGGTAAACTGCTCCGAATATTGCCCCAAGGATCAAGCCTCCTACAATTCCTACCACAACGCTCACAACAAAAGCGCTGGCGAGTGCTGCATTATATAGTGTCTGAGCGCTTATTGTTATCCCGCCTATGGAACCAAGTGAAGAAGCTTCCTTCTGCAGTTCAGCCATAACAATGCTCTTGAATACCATTAGAGCTAGAAATGCGAATACCCCATCTAATATGCCATATACTATACCGGCAACTACTCCTGCCTTCAAACCAGTTGTAGCGTTGCTCATAATAAACGAATATTTAACACTAAGATTTATATTAAATTTTAGGAAAACAATTCCTTGCAAAGGATGTTCTTCAAGACAGAACAATCAAAAGATACAGAGACTCGAAGTTTTGAGTGATTTGGCGTTCATTGTCCCATCCAATTTACAACCTTCAAGTTCTCATTAATTTTAGAGTGATTCAGGGAATTCCCATTAACCACCTTTTCTAAGAAGATCCGGGAACTCAAGGAAAAGACCCCGCCTGGATTGTTTTGTGCAACTAGTCCCATTTCACATGCAGCAAGTAGATTCCCAAGCCGGAATAAGGCCTCTTTTGCATAGAATTCAGGTTCATCAGAAGAAAACCAAAATCTTACTTTTCCCATTGTGGAGGATAGTTCTTTTTCCAGTTTTCCTGCAAATTCCTTATCATTCATCTCGTTTATTTTCCCACAAAGATACTTATTAAATAGTTCCAATCCACCTCGTTTCTGAACAACCTCCAGGACTTCTAGTGCCTGTATGTTGCTGGTTCCTTCCCAAATGGAAGTAACGATAGAATCCCTGTGGAATTTTGCCATTGGAAACTCCTCCAGGAAGCCTATGCCACCTAAAATCTCCATGGAATACCTCGTTACTTGTGCACTTATTTCCGCAGACATGGTCTTTGCAATGTTTGCAATGATTCTTGCCAGTTGGTATTCGTCATTGTAAGGTGGCCTGACATCAGTCACTTTGTTGAAAGAATCTGCCGCGATCAGTGATAATATAAGGGCAGATTCCAGGGAGACTTCCAGCTCCACTAGGTCGCGCTTCATTAATGGATGATCAACGAGCCTCTTTCCAAATGACTTTCTTTTCTGTGTATATAGGAATGCTTCCCAGAGAGCTTTCCTTGCAATTCCGACCGCAGCAATCGCATCATCAATTCTTGAAATGACTAATGCTTCCATTGCTAAGTAGATCCCATTTTTCCTGTCGCCAATCTGGAAGGCAACTGACCCATCAAATTCCACTTCTCCAGTAGGAACTGCAGTTGTCCCCAGCTTGTTTTTTAATCTTCTTATTGAGTAATTTGGTGTTCCGTCCTCAAGATGGGAAGGAACGAAGAATAAAGAAATTCCCTTGGCTCCACCAGGCGAATCCTTGAATCTGCCAGTGACTAAAGCTGCATCCGCTATTCCTGAGTCGCTCGCAAAATACTTGTCATTACCTGAAAGAAGAATCTTCCCATTTTCTTCATTGGCAAACGTCCTGTTTGCAGCTAAATCGCTTCCACCCTGGACTTCAGTATAGAAAGTTGCCCCGTACCATGGATTCTCTTGTCTGTAGAACCTACTTAGAAATCTTTCCTTTAGTTTACTGTCTGCATATTTCTGCACAATATAAGCGGTCTGTGCAGTGAGTGTCATCGTGCAAAAGATTCCGGAGTCAGAAATTAGATAACCTGTCAGGAAATGGTTCATAAGATCAGAAGGTTCCCCATTGATACTTCTTATTACCTCATATTCCTGAAGTTCCTGGAGCACCTTAGCATGATCAGGAGATACGCGTACATAGTCTATCCTCTCACCCATTAGACTCCAGGTTTGAAGGACAGGTTTTGCAAAATGGTCTATGAAATCAAGAGATTCAATCATTTTTGAGGATACGTACAGCCCCAGCTCAAGAAGATTGCGCTTCCCCTTGATGCCTAAATGATTCAATGCCTCCTGCAGTGGCTTATCTGCAGCATAGTAGTTTATCCCCTTACTGAGAAAAATCTCCGAGAATCTGTTTTGCATGGGCAATTCAACACCATTTTTAAATATTAAATTTATTCCTGAGTAAGGATGCCTTATAGAGGAACCATTTGGTGTCAAATTCCCACTTTAGTCGTTTCAACTTGAATTGGACAAATATCTAAAGTAGATGTTTCGGCAAACGCCTTTTATTCTGGTTTTACTTGTTAAAATATGTAATAAAAATTCACATAGTCTTAAATAGTGGGCGATTATCTTTTAAATAGTATATATATGAGACGATCATTACTAGTAATCAGCGCCATGGCTTTAGCACTGCTTCTACCAGCTGTTGCTACAGCAGCTGTTGTTGTGAACAACGGAATAACTGTGAATTTTCAGCCTACTGCCAATAATGTTGTCTATCTTGCTTCCGGCCCAGGTTATTTAAGTGCAAATGAGAGCAATTATATCGGGGTCTCTGGCAATAATGAACATTATACAAACATGTCAGTTTATCTTAATGCGGTCCCTGGAAGTGGATACGTGGTCCTTACCAATGTCCTTGAAATTTACAATGGCAGCACTTCTGCCGGTTCAGTCACAGTTTGGATAAATGGAACCCTGCCTACAGGAGTTACACTTTACGGCAGCAGCACTTCCCAGACATTTACGGGTACTGCACCATCAGGTACAGTTTTGCTTGGTACAGGAGTTACTTCTACTGCCCTCCATCTCACCACAAGTGGGACAGCAGAATATCTTGGATTCAAGCTGACTGGCACATCTACCGGTTCAGCAACCATAAGTCTGCAGTATACCATATCATAGGTTTGCAAAAATGAACTCTGGGGAGCATTCCTATATACACAGAAA
>JAJZKS010000260.1 GCA_021850835.1 Thermoplasmata archaeon | reverse complement strand
GATTAGCATGGAAATAAGTAATGTCAAGATAGATTGGGCACCTATCCTTGAAGGCCAGATAAAGTACCTGGAAGAGATCTATCCTGATGTTGCCATCAGAGAAACCTACCGCGATATCATTGAACGTCTGAACGAAAACAAGATCAAATCCAGGATCATACTTAACGGAATAACAGTAGCAGGCTATGCGTTCGTTATGGAGAGCTCCCTCCTCAGTGACAGAATTTACGGATCACTGGGATTCACTGACAGTGCGTTTGCATCTGACGTGAGAATCCGGAACCTTGTGGAATGGGCAGAAAACATTGCAAAGGCCCAGGGCAAGTATCTGATGATCAATGAAATATTTAGAGCCGAGGAAGCTTCGGTGAAACTCCTCTCGGACATTGGCTACACCAGGGTGAGGCGTGACAGGATGGAAATTTCACTGGACGAATTTAACATGAAAAGTGAAAATTACCCGCAGGAGTTTGAAGTACTGCCCATAACCAATACAACATACCAGGAATATTCAAAGGCGGAATTTGATGCATATGCTGGAACACTGGATTCGATTCTTTTCCATACCACAAGTGAAGCTGACCGCTTGTCCATGGCGAAGGCCATTTTCAATGGATCGTATGGAGAGATAATCCCGTCAGCCAGCAGTATAATCCGGCATCACGGAAAGCTTATTGCTGCAATTTTGGCCACAACAAAGCCTGAAAAGCAGACGGATGGGAGCCGGTCATTGATTACGGACATTTTTGTGAACAGGGATTACAGGGGAAACGGGATTGCAACAACTATGATGATAAACTGCCTGAACAGGCTGAAGTATCTTGGATTTGAGACCGCAGAACTCTGGGTGACAAATGGCAATGAGGCCGCTCACATATATGAAAAACTTGGTTTCAAGCCATCAGCATCAGCGAAGGAGATCTTCTACTACCGAAAACCTTAGAAAATAAATTGGTCAGATGATGGAGCCTACCGCACCCAGAATAACCGGCAGAATGAAATTATCATCGAATGGATAATAGGCCACACTTTCCACTACGGCTGATATTACGCCTATGCCTAGGCCAGCATACCCTATCATGAAATATCCGAATATTCCTGAGAAGGCAAATATGGCCATGAAGCCCGCAACGGACTTACGCCTGTTATACGGGATTCTTGGTGAGCGTATCCTTATGCCAAATAAAGTTGCCATTGAATCGCCTATGGTGGTGGCAAAAATTATCACAGCAAGCACATGAGTGGAATCAACCATTCCCAGAGCTATGAGCATCCCGGCCGCGAACCAGATTGCACCCATTCCCAGTGGAGAGGATTCCCTTTCAAGGCTGAAAAGTGTCTTTGCAATGGTACTGGCTGGAAAAAGTGCATAGTAATTACCAATGATATAGAAGGGGAAAACAGCCATTGTGATAGCAATTCTGCCGTGGCCCTCACCCATGGTGAGGACAAGAAGAATCATGGCAACCCCTGCCCCAATCTGAACAATGTCTCTGGTAATCTCCCTGTGTTTATCGTTCCCCTTTGATCTGTCGTTATCGGCTGCGTAATGCAGACTCTTTTTGTCTGAGAGCAGAGAAACAGCAGTGCCCAGGCCCACAGCAATGTCAAAAAGTTCCCAGTCCAAGGCCTGAACCCGCAATGCATAAAGCACACCGCCTATGATGAGAAGGAACGGCATAACGAAGAAGAATCTCCTGGTGTATAGCACCCTTGCACTTATCACCGCAATAACAAATACAATTGCCGGCATGAATGTGTGAAAGAGCAGGAATACAGGGATTGAAAAAACCAAGCCTACCAGGTAAGCAATCCAGAATCTTCCTGGCCACTTCAGCAGCGTAAGAAGGGATAAAATAATCGCTGAAATCAGTGCCACAAACTCCAGCAGGCTCAGCATATGGTGCTGTATATGCTTAATTTTATAATTAAACTATTCTATGGAATAGCACCATCAAAGAAGTGCAATTGCACCTGCTATGATGAGAAGTATGAATGGAGCCGCAAACCAGACGCTTCCAAGTGCGATGAGGCCTGCCACGCCTATTACAATCATTATTATGCCACCGTCATGCTTTCTGGAAGAAACCATGAGTGCACCAAAGAGACCAATCAAACTGAATAGAAGCACGACGTAAGCAGGGCCCGATAGGCTTGCAACACCTCCAAACAACTTAGACACGTGCGAAATAGCCAGAGCTAAACCTGCAAGCACAACACCTATCAATCCTCCAATGAACCCGATCCACTGTTCGATTTTTCTCTTGGCCATCTATTAAGTTAAGTATCATAATCTATTATTATTTTCGCTTAACTCTTTATTGTTATCTTATCATCCGGTGACAGAACTAAAAGTTAAGGTATTGGTATGAGTTATCCAAGAATGCAGGTTTTAGCTTCATCATCCAGCTTGAGAACAGACGTAAATGGGTATAATATTCCTGCCATTGTAAAAAGGTTGAGCCTGATGGACCCGGACATTATTTTCCTTACCGAGAAGGATGACATTGCGGGAGAACTGGGAACAATGATAAGGAACAGCTTAAACTCCAGGATTATTGATTGCAGCCAGGATCCTGCCCAATTTTTAAAGTTACGGGAAGAATTTTTCAAGAAATCTATAAACACGCCTGAAGCTGCTGTGAAGAAGAATATGATTGACCTGATAGACGACACTATATACAGCTATCTCTCCAACTACTGGAGAGACTGGGACACTGTGAATTCTGAGGTAACAGATTCCCTGTTCAGGGCGAAACACAAACTGGTGGAATCCGTATTCTATGAGCTGGAGCAGGGATTCTGGCATGCACAGAACAAACTCATATTTGATGGGATCATCAGCGGACACCCCACAGGAAATTCCATCATCATATC
>JAJZKS010000020.1 GCA_021850835.1 Thermoplasmata archaeon | reverse complement strand
CAACAAATCCGCAGTTGAGAGGGGTCTTGGAAGAAGTACTTTCTTCAGGACATACAGCGCTGAGGAAAGAAGGTATCCCGGAGGCCAGGAAGACAGGTTCGAGATTCCAACTCATGATGTACTGGGCGCAAGGGCCGAAGAATTCTACAGGAACCTGGATGAGAATGGGATCATTTATCCTGAATCGTACGTGGAAGGTTCAGAAGTGCTTGTGGGAAAGACATCTCCGCCGAGGTTCCTTGAGGAGGGCGGAGATAAGCTTGGACCACAGAGAAGGAGAGAATCCTCCATTACCATGAGGCCTAACGAGAAGGGATTCGTTGACAATGTTATCCTTACCGTATCTGAAAGCAACAGCAGAGTTGTGAAAATCAGGGTGAGGAGCGAAAGAATCCCGGAACTTGGAGACAAGTTCGCTTCTAGGCATGGTCAGAAAGGAGTCATCGGAGCAGTCGTTCCCCAGGAGGACATGCCTTTCACTGAGGAAGGAATCATTCCTGATATTATCATCAACCCGCATGCAATTCCATCAAGAATGACTGTGGGGCACATCCTTGAGATGATTGGCGGAAAAATTGCCGCTGAGAAGGGAGAACTTGTTGACGGAACCATTTTCAGCGGAGAGCCTGAAAAGAGCCTAAGGGAAGATCTTGTCAAACTTGGTTTCAGGCATTCATCTACAGAGGTAATGTATGACGGTGTCACTGGAAGAAAGTTCGACGCAGACATCTTCACGGGAGTGATTTACTACCAGAAACTGCACCACATGGTTGCAGGGAAGTTCCATGCAAGATCCAGAGGGCCAGTCCAGATCCTTACGAGGCAACCAACAGAAGGAAGATCGAGGCAGGGAGGCCTGAGGTTTGGAGAAATGGAAAGGGATACTCTCATAGCGCATGGCGCTGCAATGGTTATCAAGGACAGGCTCCTTGACCAGAGCGATGGTACGATTCTGTACGTGTGCGGAAATCCAAAGTGCGGGCATATTGCAATACTCGACAGAAAGAAAGGGACACCAAGGTGCCCCGTATGCGGAAACACTGGGAATATCCATCCGGTTGAAACAAGTTATGCTTTCAAGCTGATGAGGGATGAGTTGAGTTCAATGGGTGTAATGATGAGACTAGTATTGGGTGATCTTAAATGACCGGCGGAATATCAAAGAGAATATACAGGATACAATTTGCGCTCCTATCTCCAGAAGAGATAAGGAAAATGTCACAGGTGAAGGTCATCACGGCGGATACCTATGACGATGACGGATATCCAATCGAAAGAGGTCTAATGGATCTCCATATGGGTGTTATTGAACCAGGCCTTAAATGCGCCACTTGTGGAGGCAAGGTAGATGAATGCCCGGGTCATTTCGGGCATATCGAGCTTGCAATGCCAGTGGTCCATGTGGGGTTCATCAAGGAAATCAAGACGCTTCTGGACGCAACTTGCAAATCATGCGGCAGGATAAAACTCACAGAAGATGAAATCAAGTCATACTCTGAGAAATTCAGCCAGTATTCCTTCTCTTCATCAGACCCGGAAATCATAGGTCTAATGAGCAAGAAGGTCACGGATGAAGCCTCTACAAGAATGGTTTGCCCGCATTGTGGCACACAGCAGATTAAGATAATCCTGGACAAGCCCACAACCTTCAGGGAAGAGGGAATAAAGGTCACACCAAAGGAAATCAGGGAGAGGCTTGAAAGAATTCCGGATGATGATCTACAGTTCTTTGGCCTAAACCATGAGGTCGCAAGGCCGGAGTGGATGGTTCTCACTGTCCTGCCAGTTCCGCCTATCAATGTAAGGCCCTCAATCACTCTGGAAACAGGAGAGAGAAGCGAGGATGACCTCACCCACAAGCTTGTGGACATCATAAGGATCAGCCAGAGGCTCAGGGAAAGCAGGGATAACGGTTCCCCGCAATTGATTATTGAGGATCTCTGGGACTTGCTCCAGTTCCATGTAACGACATACTTTGACAACCAGACAGCTGGAATCCCGCCTGCAAGGCACAGGTCTGGAAGAGCCCTTAAGACCCTTGTGCAGAGGCTCAAGGGAAAGGAGGGCAGGTTCAGGTCAAATCTTTCAGGTAAAAGGGTGAATTTCTCAGCAAGGACCGTGATTTCGCCGGAACCATTCCTTTCCATAAATGAAGTTGGGGTCCCAGAGAAAGCGGCCAGGGAACTTACTGTGCCTGTGACAGTCAATATTTTCAATATAGACCACGTAAGGGAAATCGTCGCCAGAGGCCCAGAACCAAGGGACGAATTCGATAAATACCTTGCGGGCGTGAACTACATCATCAGGCCAGACGGCAGGAGAATCAAACTTACTGCACAGAATGCAGAAGAGAATGCCAAGAGAGTTGAACCCGGATGGGTTGTTGAGAGGCAGCTCACTGAGGGCGATATTGTATTGTTCAACAGGCAGCCATCTCTCCACAGGATGTCAATGATGGGACACACCGTCAGGATCCTGTCGGGACAGACTTTCAGGTTCAACCTTGCAGTATGCACACCTTACAATGCTGACTTTGACGGCGATGAGATGAACCTCCACATTGTCCAGAAGGAAGAGGCCAGGGCGGAGGCAAGAATCATCATGAAGGTCCAGGAGCAGATCATGTCACCAAGGTTTGGAGGGCCAATCATTGGCGGTATCCATGACCACATTACTGCGATGTTCCTTCTCACGCACGGTAATCCACTATATTCTGAAGCACAGACTGTGCACATGCTGAGCTACCTCAAACTGGATAAAATGCCGCCTGTTGAAATTGTGAACGGAAAGAAGTTTTACAGGGGCAGGGACATCTTTTCTGTCATCCTTCCGGATGGGCTCAACCTTAAGTTCTCGAGCAAACTTTGCTCTTCAGCGAAGGAAAAGTGCGAGTTCGAAGATGACCCACTTGACAAGGAGGTTTACATTGTCAATGGTAATATGACCCACGGCACAATAGATGAAGCCGCAGTTGGTTCATTTTCGGGCGAGATTATCGACAAGATTTTCAGAAAGTACGGTTCTGAAGCCGCAGCTCAGTTTATAGACAGAATGACAAGGCTTGGCGTTGGGTTCATCAGTGGAAGGGGTTTCTCAACCGGAATCAATGATTATGATATTCCGGAGAGTGCAATTGCACGAATTGAGGAAATCTCACAGCAGGCCATCGAGAGAACAGACAAGTTGGTTGAGACTTACAGGGCAGGCCAATTGCAGCCCGCGCCGGGCAGATCAGTCGAAGACACCCTTGAGATTGAAATTCTCTCGACCACAGGATCAGTAAGGGATGAATCAGGTAAGATTGCCAGTGCATTCCTTGGTCTGAGCAACCCATCAGTCATCATGGCCAGATCGGGAGCCAGGGCAAAGATGCTTAACATTTCTGAAGTCGCTGGGATGGTCGGACAGCAGTCCGTCAGGGGAGGCAGGCTCAACAGGGGATACTACGGAAGAACACTTCCACACTTCAAGACAGAGGATATAGGTGCCATGGCCAGGGGTTTCGTCAAGTCATCGTACAAGGAGGGCTTGAATCCGCTTGAGTACTTCATGCACAGCATTGGAGGAAGGGAAGGCCTTGTGGATATAGCCGTCAGGACATCCAGGAGTGGATACATGCAGAGAAGGCTGATCAACGCTTTCGAAGACCTAAAAGTGGATGACTCACTCAGAGTTCAGGACACAGTGGGTGCAGTGATACAGTTCAAGTACGGAGAGGACGGGGTTGATCCAACAAGGAGCAACAAGGGAGAAACCGTGGACGTGGATTACATTGCGTTCGATCTTGAAAATCAGGAGGAGGTTCAGTAATGCCCTCCATCATCTTCAAGGATACGAAGAAAAACATTGAAGCCATCGCAAAAAAAGCCCCGGTTGCGTATGCGGTAGACGCAGACATAAAGCCGGGTATAACTGAGGCATACGTAACATTCGACAAGAAGATGTTCACATACAGGCTTAGGATTTCTGCGGTTGACGAATACAAGGAAGAGAGCAGTGCAATCCCGAAGAAGAAGACCGGGTTGAAGTCCACCCTTACAGTTGAATCGGTGGAATCCTTGGACCCTGTACCAATTTCGCAGTTCAGGAAGGGAAAGAAAAAGCTCGTTGAATTCAAGGACTTTGAGGAGGTTGAACTTCCGAAGATTAAAGTTGTGGAGAAGGCGACCTATCTGGACACCCTCAGTGATGAGGTGAAAGAGATTATTGCCTTTGCGCACAAGAAAAAAATTGAGCTTTCCGTTTCACTTGCTGAGGAGCTTGCAAGGTACAGGGGTTCAATGAAAGAGAAGCAGTTCGAAGAACTTCTTAGCAGGGTCGGCAAGGATCTGGAATCAAAAAGGATAGATCCATTCGAGGCCGTGGGCATTATTGCTGCACAAAGCATCGGGGAGCCTGGAACTCAGATGACCATGAGGACATTCCACTTTGCTGGTGTGAGGGAAATGAACGTTACCCTAGGCCTTCCAAGGCTCATTGAAATTGTGGATGCTAGGAGAATTCCGAGCACACCAAGCATGACCGTTTACCTGAAGCCGGAATTTGAGAATTCAGAGGACATTGTCATGAATGTGGTTAAGGAACTTGAAAACACCACAGTCATAGATGTTGCTGACATAGTCACAGACATCACACAAATGCTCCTCACTATCAAACCTGATCAGGCAAAGATGTCAGAAAGGCTGGTCAACCATTCCGACCTTCTTGATGCACTGGCCAAGATGAAGGGAATTACTGTCATAAGCGATGCAGATAGCAAGGACATTGCAGTGAAACCCCAGCAGGAGTCATTCAAGAGGCTTTACCAGATCCAAGAGCAGCTCAAGACGCTGACAATCAAAGGAGTCCCCGGGATCAAGAGGGCAATCGCGAGGGTAGATCAGGCAACCAAGAGTTGGGTTCTTTACACTCAGGGCTCCAACCTCAAGGAAGTCCTGGAAATCGATGAAATTGATGCCAACAGGACATTCACAAACGACATCATCGAAATAGCCCAGGTCCTTGGAATTGAAGCGGCAAGAAATGCCATCTACGAAGAGTCTCTGAGAACACTTAGTGAACAGGGTCTTGAAGTAGATCAGAGGCACCTTATGCTTGTTGCTGACATGATGACTTTTGGGGGTTCAGTAAGGGCAGTTGGTAGGCAGGGTATCTCTGGAAGGAAGAGCAGTGTGCTTGCAAGAGCCGCATTCGAAATCACGACCAAGCATCTCCTCAGGGCAGGATTACTTGGTGAAGTGGATCCACTTACAGGAGTAGCTGAAAATATTATCGTTGGGCAGCCCATTACACTGGGAACCGGCGCTGTAAATCTAGTTTACAGGGCTTTTTCCAAGTAGGTGCCTACGAAAGTATTTTTTATATCCAAATTAATAGAGTCTAAAATAGGCAATTTCTCAAAACCTGGATCAGTGTGTCAATGAAGGAAGTAACAATAGATAACAAAATAATGGGCTATATAGCCCTCTTCGAAAAGATTGGGCGTGTGGAACTCAGGGAATGTCTTGAAAACGAGGATATGGTCCTTTTCATAGTCGGTGAGAGAAAACTGGCAGAATTATTCAAGAGGAACCCGAACATCATCACGAGCCTGAAGGACAAGGTAAACAAACACATCCTTGTGGCAGAGTTTTCCAGGGATCTCCTCACTTATGTGCGGAATGTTTTCTTCAGGTTTAAGGTAAAGGAGATTTACATCAACTGGAAAGAGGGCCAGATTGACATTCTTGTTTCCGTTGAGCAGAGTGAAGTTGGCAAGGCTATCGGCAAGGAAGGGAGAAACATCAAGCTCTTCAGGGAAGCAATTTCAAGAAGCTTTAATATTAAGAGCCTCAACATAAAACAATAGATTTCAGGGCAATTCAATAAAATCTCCATAAGTGATTTGGAAAGATTTAAGTACGGTGTGTTAGTAAAAGTCACTCATGGAGACAAGTTCGACTAAAGTTGGAATTTCCGACAGGAAATTAAGAAAAAGTCTGAACACCTGGGATCTCCTATTTCTCAGCTTGGGCGGAATTATAGGATCTGGGTGGCTTTTCGCCGCCTTTGCCGCGTCTGGTTTAGCCGGGCCTGCGTCCATACTTTCTTGGATAATTGGGGGAATCATCGTCCTCATAATTTCCTTGAACTACGCCGAACTGGGAGCCATGATCCCTAGGTCTGGTTCTATTGTGAGATACGGGCAGTTTTCACATGGAAACTTTGCAGGGTATTTCCTTGCATGGGCATATTTCCTTTCTGCCGTATCTGTGCCTGCTATTGAGGCTGAAGCCGTCGTGGGATATGCCGCTGCGTATTACCCGTCCCTGTATGTAGGGCCTGTTCTTTCTGCGACAGGTATCGTATTTGCTGGCCTGTTGATGGTGCTTTTCTTCTTCCTGAATTACTTTGGTATTAAGGTGATGGGAAAGACCAACACGGGAATGACATGGTGGAAACTTATCCTTCCAATCGCAACAATACTGATTCTGGTATCTGTGCATTTCAGCGTTGCCAATTTCACAACACTCCTATCAACAGCAACAACGGGCACAGGTTTCATGCCATATGGGTTCGCGCCTGTACTCGCCGCGGTTGCAACATCAGGCATCGTGTTCTCATTCCTCGGTTTCAGGCAGGGGCTCGATTACTCTGGAGAGGCCAAAACACCACAGAAATCTGTGCCCATCGCAACAGTCTTTTCCGTGCTTATTGGAATAACGATATATGTGCTGCTGCAGATTGCATTCATCGGTGCAGTTAACTGGCACGCGCTCGGCGTCCCAATCGGATCATGGTCGGCCTTCATCTCCAGTTCCAGCGTTACAACCAATGGAGGATTCGCCACTGCCGCCATCTATACCCTATATAGCGCCCCGTTTGCAACACTGGCTTCATCAGTCGGGCTCGTTGGCCTGTCATACATCCTGTTCGCGGATGCATACATATCACCTAGCGGAACCCTGAGCGTTTATCTCGGGACATCCATGAGGACACTCTTCGGCATTGGTATGCTGAGATTTCTCCCCAAATCACTTACCAAGGTCAACGAAAGATTCAGGATACCCGTACTTCCGCTGCTAGTGAGCCTTCTCCTTGGGTTCGTATTCTTCGCGCCATTCCCAAGCTGGTACAAGCTGGTTGGTTTCATTACCGGCGCCACAGTATTCACATATATTGTAGGGGGTCCAGCTCTTAGGGTACTCAGGAAACACGCACCGGAACTCAAGAGGCCATTCAAGCTGCCAGGTTCAGCAATCCTGTCACCCTTGGGATTCATAGGGGCTTCCCTTGTGGTTTACTGGTCAGAGTGGCCGACCGTAGGGTACCTTGCAATTGCAATCGCACTTGGCCTGGTAGTTTATGCAATATTCTACCTTGGCGGAGGAAAAGCAGGAGGCATGGTTTCTCTATTCAGCAGGGAGCACTTGATATCCGGCATGTGGGTGCCTGTTTATGTTGCAGTGCTTTCCCTTGAGTCGTACATTGGTGAAAGCACGCTTGGAGGGGCAAACATTGTGCCATATCCTTATGACCTTATAATGGTCATAGTGGTTGCAATAGTCTTCTACTTCTGGTCAGTATTCAGCGGAATCAAAACTGAGGAGATCAAAACAATGATTGAATCTGATACTCAGTATGTTATTCCTGATGAATTTGGCAAGGAAGGCGTTCAGGAGGCACCGTAGGCAGGAGCTTCCATGCTCCAACCTACTGGAGGTGAAATTATGGAACGAATAGACATTGGAATTATAATTTCAGGAATCGTTGCACTGATTGGATTGGCACTCCTAACCTACGATATACTGACTGGTGGGGGAACCTTCCACACAATTGGTGTACTATGGGCGCTTATCCTTGCTATCGGTGTGATGGCACTCATCACAACCTATCAGCTTAAGCGCGAAGCCTAAACCAAATACCTTTTTTTCTTATTTTTTTTAAAATTTCAATTATTTCCCATTTTAGGCTATATTTATATTGATGGTTCAGATACTGCCATTCTAATATGGAACCTGAAAATAGTGCTCAGAACCCTGATCAGGTGGAAACTGTTAGGGTTATACTCCCCAATAAGAGGAAGGGGGAAATGTTCGGAATAGTTGAGAAGCTAGCGGGCGCTTCCAGGCTCAATGTCATGTGTGAGGATGGCTTTACCAGGAGCTGCAGAATACCTGGCAAAATGAAGAAAAGGATGTGGATCAGGGAGAACGATCTGGTTATTGTAAAACCGTGGCCATTCCAGAATGAGAAGGCTGATGTGGTTTACAGGTATACGCAGACTCAGGCCAACTATTTGAGCAGAAGCAATCTTCTTCCAGACGTCATCAATATATTCAAGTAAATATGCCTGAAAACGAACTGTCAGCACTGGAATCTCTTCTGAAATCAAGGGAATTCCTTTACCACATCAATCTGGACAGGAAGACCGCTGACCTTGTTTTTGACGGCAGGACTCTAAAGGCGCTTTATGAACTGATGGGGAGGAAATCCATTGATTACATCGATTTCCCCATTTCCTCCGGCAAGGAGTCTGTGGTATTCAAGGCCTTCAGCAAGGGAAAGCCCGTAGTGATCAAGGTATACAAGCTATCGACGCTCAGGTTTGCCAATATATGGAAGTATATTGAGGGCGATTACCGATTTTCTAGGGAAAGGATCGACCGTTCCAACATCGTGAATATCTGGGCCAAGAAGGAGTTTACGAATCTAAAGCTGCTTAAAAAATATGGCATACCGTGTCCACAACCTATTGCATTTCACAAGAACCTTCTTATGATGTCCTACGTCGGGACAAAAATTGCCCCGGCCCCAATGATAAAGAACGTCAAGGTCGACTTCAAAGTGATTTATGATCAGGTCGTTGAGAACCTGGAAACAATGTACCAAAAGGCGAAACTTGTACACGCGGATATGAGTGAATACAATCTTCTCTACCACAGGGGAAAAGCATACTTTGTGGACCTTGGGCAGGCTGTGGCAAGGGACCATCCCGCGGCAGACTACTTCCTAGAACGTGATATCCGGAACGTAGTGAGATTCTTCTCCTCCAAAGGCGTCAAATGCACTTATGAGGAATTGCTAGAAAGGGTAAGGGGTAAGCCTCCCGCTGAATAAATTTATTAGATATGGCTGTTAATGGAAAGGTGAGGGGATAATGGCAGGGGCATCAGAAGAACATTTCTTCCAGGTAAGAGTTCCAAGGGAACGAATTGCTGTGATAATAGGGAAGGATGGAGAATCCAAGAAACAGATAGAAGCAATTGGTGAAGTGAAACTATCCATTGAATCAGACACCGGTGATGTGACTATCCTTCAAAAGGGTGATCCCCTGAAGGCGAATATCACTGCAAGCGTCATTCAGGCCATTGGACGAGGTTTCAGCCCCCTCAATGCCACCTTGCTTTATGAGGAGAACTACCAGCTGGTCGTTATATCACTGAGGGACTTCGCCAAGCCAAGCTCCCGCAGGATAGAACAGATCCGGGCAAGGCTGATTGGAACTGGAGGGAAGACCAGGAAGGTTGTTGAAGAACTTACCTCAACTCATATCACAATATATGGGGACACCGTTTCCATAATCGGGGACTACGTTGCAATAGAGTATGCAAAGGAAGCAATCAACATGCTCATAAATGGCAGCAAGCAGAGAACAGTATACACATACCTTGAGAAGAGTGCCAGGGAACTCAGGCTGAAGCGCATTGAGGAAACCTTTGGATAATCTCTTTATCGCGAAGTATTATATCGGCTGGCACAATAATGGAGCGAAGCGGGGTGGGGTAGTTAGGAGATCCCGACGGGCTCATAACCCGTAGATCAATGGTTCAAATCCATTCCCCGCTATTTTTGTGAGCAATACTCCAATTCAATATCCTTAAGCAGCCCCTCGATTCTTGAAGCGCCTATGGGCGATGAGACCGGGACCCCAATGCTATGGAGAGTCTCAGCAGTGGTTTTTCCGATGGCAAAAATATGTTTTCCGAATAATCCTTGGACTGGCAGGCACTTGCCGTTCCTTTCATTGAAAATTGCATCAGCTTCCATTGACGAGGTTACCAGGATGCCAAAGCAATCGCTCTTTGAAAATTCCCGGAGCAAAGGTTCTATGTCTATTGGTTCTGCATCATAGAGCTCCACCAGCAAATGCGGCCATTTTTTTTCCTGCAGATGTTTCAAGATAATTCCATTTGATTTCGCGCTGGAGAAAAGGGCAATCCTATCTTTCTCCGTAATAATGTCATCGAGAAGGATATTCACCCCAATAGAAGTTTTCTCTTCAGGAACCAGTACTGCATCATATTTGTCTGAGAGCACCTCAGCTGTTTTCTCCCCAATTGCAACTGCTTTCATGCCAGGCAAGTGATTCTCAGGAAAAAGGGAAAGAAAAATCTCAGCACCTCTGCTGCTGGTGAATACCCCTACTGTTGGGCCAAATTCCTCGATTCTTCCAGTTTCAATTTCTCTCTTGGGAACAATCTTAGTTACAGGGATGTTTATGATCTCAAAACACACTCCCACAATGTTGTCAACGGGTTTCCCCTCTGGCCTGGTTGTTATTATTTTTTGCTTCATTTCAATGGTTTTTCCTGAAATTATACCCATAGGATGCGGGGACCTTATCTATTATTCTTGAAATCAGTTCATCAAGGTCACCCATATTGTAGAAGATTAGTTTGAATTCCTTGAATTCCCTGATGAAATTTGAATAGAACCTGCATTTGACGCTGTAACCTGAAACAGTTTTGGTGCAAAGGATGCCCGCAGGCATGGAGCAGCCAAGGTTCAACGATCTCACGATATGCCTTTCAATCCGGTATATTTCCATTGTCTCATCATGGTTTATTTTCTGTACCGCTTCCTCCATTCCGGTTCCAATTCTGCCTACTACTGCAATTATTCCCTGGTTAGGGGCAGGCAGAAAATCATCCATTCCAAGCCCATGGGCTTCCACATCGAGTGACAACCTAATCAGGCCGGCTTTCGCAACAATAATTCCATCATACTCTCCACCTGACAACTTTCTTAACCGTGTGTCCAGGTTTCCTCTGATATTGGCTGTCTTCAAATCTCCCCTGACCATGAGAAGTTCCCTGATCCTTCGCATGCTGGAGGTCCCGATAACTGAGCCGGATGGGAGTTTCATCAAGGGTTCTCTTGATATGAGCACATCCGATGGGTCCTCCCTTTGGAGAACTGCAAGCACATCCAACCCATCAGGCAGAATCGAAGGCAAATCTTTGGCACTGTGTACTGCCAGGTCAACTTCATTTTCCAGGACGGCCCTGTTTATCTCCTCAACAAAAATGCCAGTTCCCTTTGATTCATATAAAGGTGTTTTATTGTTCACATCCCCTGAAGAACTCAGCGGAACAATAGCGGTTTCAAATCCGTGTCCCTCAAGCAGGGAAGAAACCATTTCGGCCTGTTTCATTGCTAATTTGCTTGGCCGTGTGCCAATGCGGATTGCTGGCATAAATACCCCATTGCTATATTGATAAAAAGGATAACCTATGGAGGTTCTTCAATAACATGGTGCTCTGCCAATGCCTGTCTGTTCCCAAGGGCAGTGCAAACAAAATCCTTTCATACCTCCTGAAGAAGGATCTGGTAAGGAAAGATCTAAAAATCAGGGATGATGGGGAATATGTTTACATACCTGTCAGGGAAGGGACTGACTTAAAAGGCACAACAATGCTGGTGCTTGAATTCCAGGAGCGTGATCTCCCGATTTCTCCGGTTGAAAGTATTAATTTAAAACTTGGCGAAATGGGGATCAAGGATCGGTTTCCCGAGAAATACACCAAGCTGGGAAATTCTCTTTTCATTAAGGAAGGCAGGCTGCCAAGATTTCCAAAAAAGGTGTTCTTGATGGCAGCCAGAGAATTTCATGCAAGTGCCATATACCTAGATAGAGGAATAAGCGAGTCACCACTCAGGGAGCCAGATGCAACACTCATTTGGGGGAAGGAGGGTGAGCTTACACACGAGGAAAACGGAGTTCTCTACACATTCGATCCAACTAAGGTGATGTTTTCCCCGGGAAATGTAAACTCCAGGGTTGGTGAATCAAGGGGAGAGTTCAATGGAATGGCAGTGGTCGACATGTTTGCGGGAATAGGGTACTTCACACTTCAGATTGCAAAGGGTTCCCCTCTGGCAAAAATATATGCCTGCGAACTGAACCCCATATCATTCAGTTTTCTGATGCACAATGTAAGGAAAAACAAAATGGAAGATAGGATAACCCTTCTACCAGGAGACTGCAGGTCTACAACAATGGGCATCAAGGCAGATTATATCCTAATGGGGCACTTCGACTCACCTAATTTTCTATCAACCGCATTGAGGATTAGCCACATGGGTACAGTCATCAATATGCACCTTTTATGCGACACAAATTCAATAAATTCCCACTGGTATCGCATCATGGAAAGTGCCCGGCATCTTGGGTACGCTCTGGATTTCCTAGGCCAGAACATTGTGAAGTCATATGGCCCACACCTATGGCACGTTTCTGCCAAATTTGTTGTGTTGAGGATGCTATGACGCCTCTGTGAGGAGAGGTATGGCCAAGCGTCACAGAGCCTGAAAAAATTCGTTTTTCGGAAGCCCTTATTAATAACATTTTTATAAGTTCGCTGACTCCTATAGATAGCCATGAGACGATTCAACAGAAGACCTGGTAATTACTTTAAGGTCAATAACCAGAAGAATAACACGGAAAACAAGAGATCCAGAAGACTGGATATGAGAAAGACGGAGGAATTCAACTTCATGCTCAACAAGATAGTTGAAGAGCTTCCTGACAGCGTAAGGGGGGCCATCAAAGGCGGGCTTTACTCAATTGCCTCCAAACAGGGCACAAAGGAAGCAAGGGAATACATTTCAAAGATATTTGAGGAAGGAATTATCGACGATTCAACGCAAAAGAAACTATACAACCTTATAGCAGATTACAGCAAAGTAAGATAGGGAGTCATTTTCTGTGACTCCTCACATTCCCTTTCGGAATGGGATTTCGCGCTTTATTTTGTTGAAATTACGGTCATTTAGAAGGTCTACTTCTCTCTCCATCTGGTCAGGAACCTTGCCATGGCGAAGAAAATGACAGTTTCTCCTATCAATAAGTAAAGTTCCAGGGGCAATGCTGGAGATAGCCCGAAAGAATATTGAGCAACAACTGCAGCTGGAGTTACAGGTGTTATTGAAAGCAGGTAGAGGAACACCCTCTTTATGGACTCGTATGGGTAGTA
>JAJZKS010000259.1 GCA_021850835.1 Thermoplasmata archaeon | reverse complement strand
TTGTTCTTCATTTCCAGGGCTCTCTTGTAAAGTTCTTCAATACTTTTCATTTCCATCCCATCGTCCTTCTTTATATGGAGAGATGGCTTTAGATAATATAATTTTATTACTCCTTTGTGGATGTGGATTAACTTTGTTAGACATCCAAACGACTCTTCTTTGGCCCTAAACTTCGAAACAGTGTGCTAAGGCTACCAATTGCAACCAGGGCAAATATGAGCAGCAGTACGATATACAAAACCCTTGCAAATATGCTGAAAAGCGGAATATACGCAGACAGTTCCATCGACGCCATGGTGAAAGCCGCAGTAGGGAAGACATAGCTCCACCACCCAATATGGAACTTCATGCCATTCCTTGCATACCGGACAATCATGAGGATGTTTACTAGAGCGCCCCACAAGCCAAACCCCCAGACTGCAATACCCAGTATTACTGCAGGTGTTGTGAGATCAGAGCCAAAGAACCTGCCCACAAGGCTGGAAATCTGGACCAAGTCCACGATGAGGATTCCTATTGGGGCCAGCATTATGTAATTTGTAGGGGCAAGATCTGAGGGTGGCAGGTCATGGCTGAGCAGTCTGAAAAACAGCACCGTGAGCACGAGCAGGAAGAGCATGGAGCCGATCCCGAAAAAGAAGAGTGAAATAGCAATGCTCATCTCGCTTAGAGGGTAAAGCAGGACGGCATCAGTCACCAATATTGTGGCCACAGGTGTTATGAACCAACCGCCATGCAGCTGGGAAAAATTGATGTTGATATTGGAGAAAAAGTGGTATGGCAGGTAAACAGACAGGGCGAATATGGCAATTGCTCCATAGATCAATAACCCAATATCCACGCCACCAGGAAGGACCTGCATGCACAATATGGAAAGGATTACAGCAGAAATGGGCTGAAGTGCGTAGAAGTTACCGGGAAGCGGATGCTGAAGCTCCTTCCTGACCACGGCCGGGAACTTGATGATCTTCAGCAAGAGGAGTCCGGTGAAAAACAGGAACAGTACAAGCAGGAGCAGGGTCAACGGCATGACTATCCAGGGCAGGAAAGGCCTGGATGCTAGGATTACACCTCCGGTGCCGAGAATCGACCCGAACACTGTGATAGGAAAATTCCCAATGTTCATGAAATGTGCCCCGTCTTCCCCGAAAATAGGAACATCCGCTTTATGGCCCTCTCAAGATGTATATAGGCAATTGCAAGTATGGGCTGAATCATGGGAATAACGGCAGGTGCCAGGGCCGCCTCAGGATTCAGTGCAAAGACTGCAATGGCCGCTGCGACACTCTGGTTCTTTGTCACAGAAATAAAGGCCACGGCCTGGTGGTCTTCATAGGATAGCCGCATAATCCTGCTGACCAATAGGGACAGGGCAAGTATCCCCATAATGATCGCAGTCTGGTAACCAATTAGAAAACCAACTATCTGGGGCATTGAGATTATCACCGGCGCTTCCTTGTCCACGAGGACAAAAATCAATGCAAGCATGGAAACCATCGTTGCCAGCGAGAGGTATTTTTTGGAAGATTTGTTTACCAGGGCTGGCCCTTTCCATTTCATGAGGGTATATCGGGTTGCCTGGCCGGCAATAAGTGGCAATATGAGTATGTATGCCACAGAGATCATTATGGGTTCAACAGGGATCGATACTGATGCCTGGCTGCCATACAACCCCAGGATGACAGGAATTGCAGGCACTGCAACCATAATGCTCACTATTGCCAGAGCAGTTGCGAGCTCGATGCTCCCACCGGCTATGAGAACATACCCAAGGGATGCGCTTGATGCAGGCACTATATTGGAAACAACGAAGCCCGTGCCTACCGAAGCTCCCATGGTAGGCCCGATAACGAATGCAAGAACCGGGGAAAGGACAAACACGTAGGAAATGGAAACTGCAATGGGTTTCCATGATTTCAGTTCCTTTGCGAAGCCCTCCGTCTTAAGCTGTATCATTGAGGGATATATGGTCATTATTGCGAAAATGATTACAAGGTCAGAGAAGAGCTCCCTGTTAGCACTTGTAAAATTTCCTGTGTAATACCCCACCGGAATCGCGACGCCTACCGAAAAAAGTGTGTATAGGATCAGATACTTCCTGATATGCTCTGATAGAGCTTTTGTCCTTCCGCCACTTTTTGATGCAGAAACGGCATCAGGTGCCATTTCGATTGACATTCTTATCGCCTTTTGGCCTTGTTCTTTGAACGTGGAATATCTGATGGCAAGATCACGTTTGCATTGCAGTCAAGGAGGTCACTTACCAGCCGCTCATACTCAGGGTTCACGGAGTAATAGCTGTATTTCCACACTTCCCTTTGCTTGAGAAGCCCGATGTCATACATTTTCCTGAGATGCGTTGTTATGGTGGTCTGTGGCAGCCCCAGGGCGTGTTGCATCTCGCAGGCACATACCTCCCCATAGTTCATTGCGGCTTCGATAATTGCTATCCGGGTCTTGTTGCTCAGTGCACTCAAAATCTTGGAAACAGATTCGTACCTGTCAAGGTCGATAGCCCTGATTTCCTTGATTTTGCATGACTTTGCTTCTGTTGACATAACCAAATGCTCCCTGTTCAGCCTTCAAACCAGTGACTTTCCTGTTATTCTGTGTCTCTGATTGATGAGTATCGCAACGTTATATTAAGATATTACGATATGACTCTTAACAAGTCTCGTCGATCAAATATCTACATAATTTTATGGATTTTCAGGAACATAATCATAAAGGCCCTCCACTATTATCTCCCCTTAGTTGTACAGTTTTTTTGTTGGAAGGTATTCCAGGAACCATTTTTTTGCAGATTCTGCCACAAGTTCAAGGGTGCCTTCCTCCTCGAAGAGGTGAGTGGCATTCCGCACAAGTTCCAGTTTCTTCGTGCAATTCAGCCTTTCTCCTGCCTTGAT
>JAJZKS010000258.1 GCA_021850835.1 Thermoplasmata archaeon | reverse complement strand
AATATCGCCGCGGAGTATGTGCTGTTGTATGCCACAATCTCCCATACGTCGACAAGATGGGGCATCATAAAGGTAAGGTTCAGAGTGGTGCTGCTGAGATGGGCATTCAGGGAGAAGGGTTTAATTGGCACCACTGATCCATTCACGGATTCTGCAAGTGAACCTTGGGCAAGTGGCACGTAATAAGTGTAGTTCACAGCAGGAGCTACCAGGGAGACCACTGAGAGATTGGAATTAGCCGGTGGCGTCAGTGATATTGAGAACTGCTGGCTTTTATTCACCGACATGTAAAGGGGTGCCTGGTTGTTGAACATGAAAGCCCTGGTGAGATTCACGCTGATAACAATCACTGAAAAAGTCTTGACAACGCTGCCTGAATATACAGAAATCGTGAACTGATTGAACCCTGAATGCACTGAACCGCTGGTGTTCAGATCTAGGCTGTAACTGTAGTCCTGCCCGGGCGATATTGATTTGCTCTTTCCGGAAAGCGTGAAGGCAACGGATGGAGAGATCTCGAATGCTGGAACCATGGTTGAGGACCCCGTGTTGTTTATTTCCATGTTTACAGCCACTGAGCTGTTCCCCTGATATGTAACGAAGTTAAGCTGAGAAGCAGAAATTGTGAAGCTGTTAAGGGAAGTCTGAAATGGAAATGGCGCTATGCCAACTACAATCACCACAAGGGCAACTGCGGCAAGAACCTTGGCATTTGATCTCAGCCTGAAGTGGTTGTTAAGGGGCTGCGGTCCCCGTAATCCCACAAGAAGAGCAAATACAGCAAGAACTATCCAGGGCGGATATATGACTCCAAGGCCAAGTATGGCGAGAACCGAAAGATATGAAAGGTAAACGCTTCTTTTCCCCAATACAGCTGAGGATATAAGCCCGCCATCCAGGAAGCCCAGCGGAAGAGCATTGAAGGCTGTGGTTATTAACCCAGCCCAGCCAGCAAGGGCAAGTGGATCCAGAATTCCGTTGGATGGTACCATGCCCATGGATATGATCTGGAGCAGAATGGGCGAGCCAATCCTTTCCACAGGGGAATTTACCACTGCTGCAGACGGCGGGTAATAGAATGTAAGAACCGATCCCAGCACATAAAAAATAGTTGAAATAACAAGCCCAAACAATAAGGAATATGATCCTATTTCAATCATTGCCTTCCTGCTGGTGTACGGCTTGCTGGGTGCATTTATAATACCCATGGTGCCAATTCCCAGAGGATCTGGCACGAAAATCGGAAAGGTGTATGACATCCCGTTTTTCTTGAGTGCCACGTACTTGCCCGCCTCTCTGGCTCCAAGCACAACCGAAAGCGGCAGAAGGAAGAATATTATGCCTGAAAAAATGTTTCCCGCCAGTCCTGATTCCGGAAAATATGAGGCCTGATAAACAATCCCAAAATAGGCTGTGCTCACCAACGAGGCTGCAAGCAATAAAAGCTTGAGGAATTTATTACCGCTCTGCCTGGGCTTGTCTATGATTATTATTTCATCCGACGAACTGCCGTTGGTGAATGCAATATACCCAAGTGCTTCCAGGTCCCTGACCAGCCTGTCAAAGTATTCCTCCGGATAATCGTCCAGGTTCTGTGTCTTTATAACCACTGAATCCTCAAGCTCACTTATTGAGGAGATGTCGTAATATCTGGCAACCACGTTCCTTATGGCATCAATGGATTCGCTTTTCATCTATTCCTTCAGCTGTGCTTCTCATCTAAAATCCGGCTTATTAATTTTTCATCTGGGAACCCAGAAATTCCAGTTATGGTTATATGCCTGCCTGATCCTGCAATTTTTCCGGAAAGATGCTTGGTGATTTCCTCAGCAAGGAGCCTTGCGCCCTCGTTCCCGTCTGATATTATCCGCACTTCTAGGGCATTCGCATTTCCATATGGCACCACAGCTGTTCTTATCTTCCTTGAAAATACTGCGGCCACCAAAGCCTTGAGCACATCAGGGTCTGATACCTGGTGCAAAAGTAACACATTATCCCCGGCGGACGAGACGGAGGAACCTTCTGAGATTATCCTGTCCACCTCTTCCTTTATGTGCCTGTCTCTTTCCTTCTTGAGGGAAAGATTCTCCCGGAATAGCCTCTCAACAGACGTGGACAGATCTTCCGGCTTTACAGACAGCATTGTTTCCAGATAAAGCTCGGATTCATACATCTCCTGCACAAATTCCAGGGCCGCTTCACCAGCCGCGAATATTATCCTCTGGATACCCTCCTGCAGGGTCTCCACCCTGAGTATTTTCAGGAAGCCGATCTCCCCTGTTGATCGAAGGTGCGTACCTCCACAGCCCTCTGCATCCACTCCCTGAATCTCAACCACACGGATTTCGCGGCCTTCGGGAACGCCTCCTTCAAACAGTCTGAATCCGTATCTGGAAAGCGCGGTATTCCATTCAATGTTCCTGACAGTTATGGGCCGGTTTTCAGTTATGTGAAGCAGGCATCTTCTTTCTACTTCTTTTATTTCTTCAGGTGTCAGGCGTTTGAAATGTGTGATGTCAAGCCTTGATCTTTCGGTACCTTTCTGGACACCGCTCTGCCATACGTGGTTCCCGAGAACCTCTCTCAATACGCCCAGTAGAAGGTGAGTGGCGGAATGGTGGACCATCAGCCTTCTCCTCCGCACGTAGTCGATATGGCCGATTATCCTTGATTTCTCAGGGATTGCTGAAGAAATGGTATGAACGACTGCCTGCCTGTGCCTGTGAACTGCAGTGACATCAACATTATGGCCCTTATATGTGAAGTATCCAAGATCAAAGGGCTGACCTCCGCCTTCGGGATAGAAGGCAGTCTGATTTGTAATTATGTCATTTCCCCTTGCTGATCATTCAAAAACTCTAATGGTTCTGTTCTCGGATTTCGTTATACCTTCCAACGTTAAGGTTGGATACCT
>JAJZKS010000257.1 GCA_021850835.1 Thermoplasmata archaeon | reverse complement strand
GAACGTGGACAGGGCACATCCAGTCCTCTCTTCTGAAATAAAGAAGGCCGCAAAGGCTGGGGCAACACTCATTGTGGTAGACCCAAGGCGCGTAGAACTTTCAAGGCTTGCCGACAAGCACATTCTTCTGAGGCCAGGCTCTGATGCAGTTCTCTTCTCATCAATTGCAAAGTATATCCTGGACAACAATCTGGCGGACCTAGATTTCATATCACAAAGGACAGAGGATTTTGAAGCATACAGAGAAAGCCTAGAACCATTCACCCTTGCGTATGCCTCAAGAATCAGCGGCATAGCCGAAGAAGAAATAGCTGAAGTGGCAACCACTTATGCAACAAACAAGCCATCGATCATATTCTGGACCCTTGGAATCACGGAACACGAAAATGGATCAGACAATGTTTCATCGCTGATCAACCTTGCACTGTTGACTGGAAATGTTGGAAAACCCGGAACAGGACTAAGCCCAATCAGGGGGCAGAACAATGTCCAGGGAGGGGCAGACATGGGTTCAGTTGCCGGCTCATTGCCCGGCTATCAGCCTTTCTTCGATCCAGCCATAAGGGATAAGTTCGAGAGAAGCTGGAAGTCTGAACTACCGGAATTCCAGGGCTGGAAAAGCACTGAAATGATAGAAGCTGCAAAGAGGGGGATGCTGAAATTCTTATACGTGTCGGGCGAGAATTCCGTGAGGTCGCATCCCGATTCCCAGGGAACTGTCAATGCCCTGAAAAAGCTGGATTTCTTTGCGGTTCAGGACATATTCATGACGGAGACAGCCGAGTATGCAGACTTGGTGCTCCCTGCTGCATCAACATATGAAAAAACTGGGACTTTCACCAACACGGAGAGGCGTGTACAGCTTGTAAAGAAGCTCTTCGACCCGCCAGGAGAGGCAAAACCTGACTGGCAGATATATACTGACCTTGCCGAACGACTGAACTACAAGATGAATTTTGGCTCCAGCTCTGATATCATGGATGAGATATCGTCCCTGATACCTTCCTATGCAGGAATCAGCCATGATCGCCTGCAGGGAAGAGGGCTCCAGTGGCCGGTCAAGGACAGTGAACATATGGGTACTGAACTTCTGCACACTGACACTTTCATGCGTGGTAAAGGAAGATTCAGGATAATTTCGTGGAGGGAAAAGGATCCCTCAATGCAGCACACTTACCCCTATTCCCTGATAATAGGGAGGCAGAGGGAACACTACCACACTGCCACAATGACTGCAAGGTCACGGGTCATTGAGCTGATAGAAGGAGGAGGAAGCATTGAGATGAATCCGGCGGACATGAAAAAGGAGGACTTCTCAGATGGAGAAGAAATTGAGGTAAGGTCCAAAAATGGGGCCATCAGGGGGAAGGTTAGGCCCAATCCAGATGTGCCAGCAGGTGTCCTGTTCACTACTTTCCATTACGCCGATCTACCTACAAATGTGTTGACACCCGATACCTATGACCCTCCAACCAAGACTCCGGCATACAAGGACACCAGGGTCAAAGTGAACAAAGTGAGGCAGTGATGCTGGAAAACTAGAATCCCTGGTGGAATTTCCGGTTATGTGAAAAGATGGGGGAATTCCCCCAAGCATACTTCTCCAAATTTATTGGGGCCCTACTAACCATTAAAAATGGATCGTGATATGGTCAGGCATGATTGAACTCGTTCAAGTTACAGATGATGAATTTAATTCATTTCTAGAAAGGTCTGTTAAGAACTATGCGAGCGAAAAGGCAAAAGCTGGGAACTGGCCGGAGGAAGGAGCATTAGAAAGGTCTTCTGAGGAATTCAGCCGGTTACTCCCGGAAGGCAGGAAAACCAGAGACAACTATGTTTTCAAGATAGTTGACAGAGAGAACGGCGAATCTGTAGGAAACTTATGGATTGCCGTCAACCTGAAGGGAGAGTTGCCGGGGGCTTACATTTTCGACATCTACGTGGATGAAAATCAAAGGGGAAAAGGATACGGAAGAGCAACGATGATGGGACTGGAAAAAGTTGTAAAGGACCTTGGATACAACAGGATTTCACTCCAGGTGTTTGGCCACAACAAAGTTGCTTTCGAGCTGTATAAGAGCTGTGGCTACGAAATCACAAACATTGTTATGTCAAAAACGATATAAACCGGAAACTACCTCATCACTAAAATAAAAACCTGGTTTACGGATGTTCACCTTTATTCAGTCTTTGGAAATTGACTATTCTTCCCACATTGCTTTCGTTGCAATTGGAATTATTATCCTGAAGCTTTCATCCATGAAATACCCTGGACTGAAGCTTCTGCCTTCTTCGAAGAATCTCAAGCTGTTTGTTTTGTTATCACTTGTTTTTGTTGCAATACAGGTTGGCACCACTCAATTTAGTTCAAAATCCATAGTTTCTTTGGTATCCCGGGAAGGCCTGGTCCCTGTAATTCTTCTCATCCTGTTTGAAGGTGTTTTTGTCGGATGGACGGAGGAGTTCCTTTTTAGAGGATGCATACAGAGGACCCTGAGCGCCAGGTTCCCATCGAAGACAAAACTCAGGATAAGCTACGGAACAGTATTTGCCAGCCTGATATTCGGCGCAGTCCACATGTTAAACCTTTCATTGGGCCAGTCATTGCCCACAACAGCTGTCCAGGTCTCTTTTGCCGTTTTCTTTGGCTTGCTCGTTGGATGGTTTTACGAGAAGAAGGAGGATCTTGCTGCTGCGGCCTGGATACACAACATCAATGATTTTCTTGCAACAGTGATACCTTTTATTTGAAAGGTTCTTAAGCTCTGAAACCAACGCCATTAATATTTCACCTTTGCAGCGCTTTTGAAAGGAATTTATTCCCACTCTCTTGAAATTAAGGTTTAGCCTTAATAAGCTTAAAAAAATAAATGAAATTGTAGTTATGTTTGGGCTATCTGAAGCCGAACTTCTGTCTTTGG
>JAJZKS010000256.1 GCA_021850835.1 Thermoplasmata archaeon | reverse complement strand
ACTGGTTCACGCTGAATTCATTCTCTCCTCCGGCTATGGGCGCAATTCTATTGAGTTTTGCAAGGCCGTCATAATCGTCGTGTGGCCAAAGGGGTTCCTCTATCCAGTATGGCTCAAATTTTGCCATTTTTTCAACAAATTCCTTCGCCTGGTTGAACCTGAACGCGCAGTTCATGTCGGCAGCTATCTTAATATCGTACCCAAGTTCCTTTCTAATGAGTTTCATAGTTTCCAAAGTATCACTGTCACTCTGGTGCAACTTTACCAGTGTATAGCCTTCTTCAACGAGATTCCTGACAATCTCGAGAGTTTCTTCCGGGCTGTTATAACGGGATAGGGAGGCGTACCTTCTTGCTTTTCCTGAGTTGCTGCCCAGCATTGAACTCAGTGGGACACCTAGTTTTCTAGCCTTAAGGTCCCAGAGTGCAATGTCAATTGCAGACATGGCGCCGGTAGTGACACCATATCCCCCGGAAAACGAAGAGCGGGACATTTTCTCTGAGATGCATCTGATATCATTATAATCCGAATCATCAATAATCTTCAAGTAACCTTCAATCATTCGTGCGTATGTATCTACGGAGTTCAGGGCTGCTGGAAGCGCCTCACCCCATCCGATTTCCCCGGAAGACTGTGCCTTCACATAAACCTGAAAGCTCCATTGCCCATTCCATTTCTGTGGTGGCCTGGTAACGCTGAGCGGTATGCCACCCTTGACCACCTGAATCTTAAAATCGTCCATTCTAACCACTAATAGTAAAGTTTGGGAACTATCTCATTCTTAACATATTCCCAGACATCCATCTGATGCTTGCGCATAACCTCGGCTGCTTTCTTTGGGTCGTTGCTCAGGATAGCCTGTGTGATCTCCTCGTGCTCATCCTTTTCTTCAGTTCGCCTCCCTGCGCTTGTAAAAATTGTTATCCTGACAATTCTCAACCTGAGACGGAACATATTGATTTCTTTCTCAATGTATGAATTTCCGCTCCCTTTGGCTATAAGGGCATGCAGTTTTCCGGAGAGGTTTGCCAGAGCTATGGGGTCCGCGTCTTCCGTGGACATTTTTGCAATCTTGTCATTAATCTGTTTTAGATTTCTCTTCATTGCAGCATTCATTCTTATGGTTGCGAAATAGGCTGCAAGTGCTTCGAGTTCAGCCTTGATTTCGTAGATTTCGTTGATTTGTTCCTTGGTGAGGTACACAATGTTGTAAAAGCGACCCATTTTGGAAATAATTCCATCATTCTCAAGTGAAATAATGGCTTCGCGAATAGGGGTTTTGCTCATTCCCAACTGGTTTTTCAGCATATCTTCCGTGATAGATTGCCCCATGCGGAGCTGCCCTGTCATGATCATATTCATGATCATGTCGTATGCCTTCAGGGAAAGAGGTACTTTTTCACCGTTTCCACTGTGGTTGTTAGAACGATATTCTCCCTCTTCGCTTATGTCTGACATATTTATCTAATTATGCGGATATGTATAATTTTGTGGGTGCAAATTCGAAGTGCTTCAGTATTTCGTTAGCAGTTAGGCGTCCGGAAGCAGTCTTGAGTGATAGTTCGTGCAATTTTCTTCCAGCTTCCTTGAGATCGTATTCGAATCTGAGCAGCCCGGATACATCCAGGTCAATGTGCTCGCTCATTGTCCTCACAGTGTTTGGATTTGCCGACAGCTTAATCACTGGCTCTATCGGATTTCCTATGATGTTGCCCTGTCCCGTGGTAAAAAGGTGTAGGACAGCACCGGCTGCAGCAAAAAGGGTAACTGCCTCTGCCGCTGCGGATGAAGTGTTCATGTAGTTCAATCCCTTGGACATGGGTTCTTCCGCATAATCAAGCACACCGGTCACTGGTTTTGTCCCAGCCTTCTGTATATTCCCAAAGGCCTTCTCTTCGATTGTTGAAAGGCCGCCCTTGATGTTTCCCTGGGTTGGTTGGGAACCAAGAAGATCGGCGCCACGGCTTGTAATTTCCTTCTGGTAGTCATCAAAGATCTTCTGGAACTTCTTTCTGAGAACAGGATCAGGTATCTTGCTTGCGATATGGTGTTCCGCACCAGTGAGCTCTGAAGTCTCACCAAATATTACGGTGGCTCCCTCGTCCACAAGCATGTCAAATGTAACTCCAACTGTTGGGTTGGACGCGAGTCCTGAAGTAGTGTCAGATTCACCACACTTTGTGCTGACAACAAGGGAAGAGGCATCGAACTGTTTTCTGTGTTTCTCTGATGCATCCTGTACCATGTACCTGGCAAGCCTCGATGCTTTCTCCACAGTTCTCAGGTCGCCATTTCCTTCTATTCCCACTGTTTCCACGTGCTTGCCTGTCTTTGCTATTTCATCTGCAACCTTCGAAGCCCACTTGTCTTCTATTCCTATTACAATGGCTGATGCAACATTTGGGTTCTTGCCGAAGCCTGAAAGAGTCTTGAACATGAGATCAAGGTCATCTCCAAATTGCAGCCTTCCATATGGATGGGGAACTGCCCTTGTTCCATGTATAAGATGCTCGACGCCAACAGCTGCGCTGTTTGACAGATCATCCAACGGTATAACCAGAACATGGTTCCTTATTCCAACTCTTCCATTTTCTCTTTCGTATCCTAGAAATGTAGACATTGATTTACCACCTCATTGATTTAATATTATGCACATGGACGTGTCCGCCTGCATTAACAGGTTGCGAGACTTCGCCAATTGGTTCACCGTATTCTATGACTTTTTCGCCTTTCTTCATTTCCCTTAAGGCGATCTTGTGTCCCAGTGGGACATTGTCACGGGCCTCAATCTGGAGCTTTTTCAGAGAGTCCATAAAGACACCTTCGACTTTTTCACCCTTGGAAATGTCTTCTGTGGCTACACCCACGAAATCGTCCTTTGTGTGTATTAGAAACTTAGACGCCATGATAAGTTATATTCCTTCTATA
>JAJZKS010000255.1 GCA_021850835.1 Thermoplasmata archaeon | reverse complement strand
GGGTAGCAGACAGGTATGGAAGAAAGGTTGGGCTTATGCTCTCCATTGGGATTTTCGGGGTCACCACTCTTGCAACTGCAGGCGTAACCCAACTCTGGCAATTATACACCCTGAGGGCAATTGAGGGACTTGGCATAGGTGGAGAGTGGGGCATTGGATTTGCCCAGATATCTGAGGTCTGGAGCTCCAAGACGAGAGCAACCGGCGGAGGGCTACTTCAGAGCGTTTTCATCATCGGCTCCATCGTTGGTGCACTCACAGCCGGAATTGCTATAACCGCACTGGGATTCGGTAACCCGCTGTCATGGAGATATTCATTTGTCGTGGCCGGAGTGATCGGCTTAGTTGGAGTGCCGGTTGTCAAGTTCGTGCTTCCTGAGTCCAAGCAGTGGCTTGAATACAACAGGAAGAGGAAAGCTGGAGAACTGCCAAAGGATTATGATGTCAGGTCTCCGATTATTCAGGTGCTGCTGAACAAGGATTACAGAAGGTACGCCTGGTTTGCACTTCTCATTGGAGGCGCCAACCTGTTCATATACTTCTCATATGCCAGCTTCATGCCTACACTTCTCGTGGTGGGCTATGGCCTTACGCAGTCCATTGGATATCTGATAAATCAGTTCACACTCATACTTGTCCTGGGACAGGCCATTGCAGTTCCTTTCTATGTGCTCAACGGATGGGCTGCTGACAAGTTTGGAAGGAAATCCACCGCCATAGTCTTTGGTGCATTCTACCTTGTTTCCGTCATAGCGTTCATGTACACTGTGATTGCACACATATCATACGCCGGGCTCATAATGTTCCCGCTGTTTTATGCATATACATTCGTGTCAATAGGACAGGGCGTGTCAGCAGAATACGGTGTATGGTACAGTGAGCATTTCCCCACAAAGATGCGTTCCACCGCAACAAACTTCGGTTACATGGTGGGAAGGGGAGTCGCAGGAGGATCTGCCCCACTGGTAATTCCTTTCCTTTACGGGGCACTTGGCGGAATTGCACATCTTGGAATGGCCATGGCCATTGCAATGCTTGTTGGTGCAGTAGTCCAGCTGGCAGGGTACTTCGGGCTCAAGGAGACAAAGGGAACTGAGATAACTTCCCTGTAATTTTTAAACATCTAATTTCCATAAATTTTTTTTATTTGTGATTGGATTTTCATACTCCCATTGTGGCCCTGTAACATTAACAGGAAAATAACATTATAAATTAGAAATATGTACAAAAATGTAGAATGTTGGAGTAAGCCTATTTCTTGACGGTAAAGAGGTCAGCAAATTTCTCCCTGACCTTCTTGTCAGTTTCTTCATCAGGCCTTACCACGTCCGGGAATGTCTTCTTTATTATCTTGTCAAAAGGCTTTACAGCATAAATAACGGCCCTTGAGCTTGTATATTCAAGCAGATCCTTCCCCTCCACATGCTTGGATATTGGATCGAGTGGAGTGCCCATGGTGTTGTTTATTATATCGATGCCTGTGGCCGGATCGTTCCTGCTGCACATTGCCCATACCACATCATTGAGGTTAGACGGGTCTATGTCATCATCCACCACTACAGTGTACCTGCCTGCGACCGCACCAGGCCTGCTCTGTGATGCAATGTGCCCGGCCATTACGGCCTGGCCTCCAAAGGACTGCTTTATGGATACTGTGGTGAAGGCCCTTGAATATCCTTCCTCATGGCACCATACTCCCTTGACACCGGAGATTCCTGAAGAATCCAAAGCGTTCCATATGAGTGCTGCCCTTATGGGGCACCTGAAATAGGAATAATCATATGGGGGTTTTCCTGCACATGTACCAAGCAGTATTGGCTCATTCCTGTAATACACCGCTTCAATCTTGATGACAGGGTTGAGCATCTTGCCTCCTGCGTAGTATCCCATGAATTCCCCAAGGGGCCCTTCATCCGCCTTTTCTTCCGTAATATAACCTTCAATGGCGATTTCACTGTCCGCTGGAATTGGAAGTCCGGTGACCGGCCCGTTGAACACTTCCACCGGTTTCTGCCTCACTGCTCCCAGGAAGTTGTATTCCGATACCCCCTCAGGAACTTCATTGGCTGAGAACAGGTTAAGGCCGGGATTATGCCCGAACGAAATGGCAACGGGGCATGGCTTGCCTGCCTCCAGGTATTTCTGGTAGTGAGTTCTCCCATGCCTGGAGGCTTCCATGAGCATTACCAGGCTGTTCTTGCTTTCAACCATGACCCTGTATGTGCCAACATTTACCCATCCAATATCCGGGTCCCTAGTTATGACAGCATCTGCGGTTCCTATGTACCTTCCGCCGTCATGCTTGAACCATTTAGGTATCGGGAATTTGAAAAAGTCAATCTTGTCTCCCCTGTCAGTATTTTCAAGAACAGGAGCAGATCCTACCACCTTCGGCTTGTACTTTTCGTGGTCGCTGGCTGCATTCCTCAGCCTGTCCCTGATGGCGGTGGTGAGCTGCATGTTGTTCATTGCGTTGTCAAGACCAAGTGCAGTTGAAACCCTCCTTGAATCCAGCAATGCACCTGTGAGAACCCTGAAGCCTTTTGGATAACCCTTTACATCATCAAAGAGCAGGGTGTACTTGTTGCTCTTTGAGTTTGTATCTGTAATCGCACCTATTTCAAGGTCCCAATCTGCACCTTTCACTGTTTTTAAAAGCCCAATTTTCTCTATGCCTTCAATGAACGACCTGAGGTCCTTCGTTACTTCCACCATAATCACGAACCTGACATTGGATACTTAGTGTTATTAAAACAGTTTCCCAAACTGCCGAGCCCCTTTTTTCCGGCATATTCGGCAATTGTTAAATACGTTGCGAAGATAATCGCTACAATATCGACATTTTGTAAAATTATTACGTGAATGGTGTCAAAATTTTAGTTGAAAAAGGAAAAAATTGGATTAACGGTCCTAAAAAGAACTTTATATG
>JAJZKS010000019.1 GCA_021850835.1 Thermoplasmata archaeon | reverse complement strand
CCGCCCAAAAAGTAGATAATGGGAACGGAATTCATTCCGACCTTGGCGTTCCCGTCAACAAGAGTGCTGATCTCTTTCGAGGTAAAACCAAGGTGGTCAAACAGTATCATATCATTTTCAAGGTACTTTATCGCCTCTGAACCACCATTCTGTTCAAGAAGCCTTGATGCCAGAAACTCCGTAAGGGTGCGTTTTTCATCCTCGGTAAGGTCGAAAATGCTTTTCTCTGAATTGATCCCAAGGCCCTCAAGTACCTTGCGCACGTTGTCAGGCTTCCCGCTCAGGTCCAGGAAGAAAGGGTCTGTGGAATATGTGATGCTATCAATAAGGTTCTGCCCTTCAAAATTAAGTGTCCTCACCGTCTTAAGATCTTTGCCGTAATGTTCCATCAAAGTCTGGTTTAGACCTGTGTATCCGCCTATATCCTGCTTGTCGGCTATCACTCCTGAGACCAGAAATGGCAAAAGGTCTGAGTTCTTCTCATCCATTGCAAGGGCCATGACAAAAGCCATTGTCGCCCCGCATGCTCCTCTTGTGCCATCTATCCCAAAATTCCTTGCATTGATGTTAAGGCCCTTGAAAGAATTCTCCTGAGAAAAATGGTGGTCCAGTATGCAGACATTCTCAAATTCCTCAATGAATCTTGCCTGGTCAGAGCCAGCATCCACAACAACTGTGAAAACGTCAGGAAATTCCGTGATTCTCTGCCTGAAGCTGTCTCCGTCAAGGCTCTTGATGAATCCAAGGTGGAACTTTATACCCACTCTCCTCAGGGCGGCAGTAAGAATAATTGCGGCGCTGCCCCCATCTCCGTCAAAGTGTGCAAGAACCCTGATGTAATTATTTTTAAGGATGCGTTCAGCACCCTCCTTAAGCAGTTTGTAAAAGTCTGGATCAATAATGTCCTTTAACATCTTTAGAGGACTTTGGAAAGATTCCATTCAGGCGTAAGCGACCCGGACCTCTTGTAATATTTTACAAGCCTGAGTATCTTTGCCATCAAGAGTGCCTGCCCTCTCTTGTTGCTCATGTCATTCCGGTTTGCATCCATATGCTTGGATGCGTTCCTGTATTTCTTAATGAGATTCATGAGGTCTTCCGGGACATCATCCTTGATGCCTGCTGATTGCAGCACCTTCCCCAGTTTCTTTCCCAGGACTGCCTTTGTGCCTGGAATTCCATACTGGTCCCTGAGCTTGACTCCAATGACTGAGTTGCTGGATCCTGCTTTCTTCAGGTCAACGATCATCTTCTCTACTTCTTCATTGGAAAACTGTATCCAGTCAGGTTTTTCCTGGCTGTAAATTCTTCTTGATTTTGATTTTCCTCTCTTTCTCGTGTGCATTCGCGCCATTTTGATCTTTACCCTTGAGTTGTCCTTAATCTATAAAGTATTAATTTACTTTTTTATCAGTCCAAGTCTGTAATCATCGGATAAATCCAAAGACTCTTTCATATTGGGCTATGGCTTCCATGGCCACCGACCAGATTGTCAATTCCTCCTCAAAAATTGAGAATGACTTTGCAATTCCGTAGACATCAGATATGAAATCCCCCTCGGAAAAGCCTCCGATGATGAATGTTGCATCTTCTGTCCCGGCACCCACCATTTCAGCTATTGAGGCTCTTTCTCCATCAGGGGAAAGTATCCTGATATTTTCTGAACCAGAAAGGGCAATCATCTTCTTGACGTCGCCTTCCTGGACTTTCAGGAGTGTCCTGTCCTCATACTTTATCTCGCCCTTTTCAAAGAGGTCTTCAAAGACGCCAACAAAGCGGTTGTAGGATTTGGGTAGCCTGGTTTCAGGGGACACTTCAATTACAAGATTGTTCCTTGTATGAATCCATACCCTTAATCCACCCTTCTTGTTCAGGATGCTTTCCATGGCTACTGCCAGCAGATGGTAAATTATGTCGGGCCTGCCACGCCGGTTGGATTCTCCAGGGTAATGCCTGTCAATTGCAGTGTGCATGTAATTGGAGTCCAGGAGGATTTTCTGTGCAGGCTTCTTCCTTTTCTTGGCATGGAGCCTGATTGAATAATCGTCGATCATCTCTTTGGGGATCAGTTCCAATTCAGCGTCGGCGATAAGTATCTTCAGCATTGTCCCTGTATTGAGTGCAACAATTAAAACTGTCTCCGGCATCACAAACCAAAAGTTACTGGGGATTACAATGTTCAGGTTAAGACAAGGGCTGGTAGAGGTATATACGGGAAATGGCAAGGGCAAAACTACAGCAGCGTTCGGGCTTGCTTTCAGGGCACTTGGCTGGGGGCTTAGGGTATATATCATCCAGTTCATGAAGCTGGGGACATACGGTGAGAATCGTTCCTCATCGCAGTTTCCTGACAGGCTCAGGGTTGAGTATGCAGGTATGCCATATTTTATCGCATGGGAAGAGGACATACCAGTGGAGGACAGGAAGAAGGTGGCAAACGTTGTCATGTGCCCAAGGGGAAAACCCCCCGAAGAATACAGGGAAAAGGTCAAGAATGCCTTCCAGCAAATGAAAGGGGAAGTGAAATCCGGAAACTGGGATATCATAATTCTGGATGAGGTCAACGTTGCAATCTATTACAATCTCCTGGAGTTGGAAGAACTCACCAGCTTCCTGGATAGCAGGGGGGACAAGGTTGAGGTTGTACTTACGGGGCGAAAAATGCCAGAAGAAATCCTTCAGAGGGCGGGCCTCATCACTGAGATGAAGGAAATCAGGCATCCGTACTCAGAAGGAATGCCAGCCAGGCGTGGCGTGGATTTCTAATCAATGGCAGCAAAATAATAAAAACATCCTCCCTCTTTATTTATACAGTGACTGACAGGATAATCGTAGCAAACCCCGGCACAGGGAAGACCACCGAAATTGTGGAAGAGGTTGCCAGGCTCCTGAAATCAGGCATCAAGGGTGAGGACATTGCATGTGTCACATTCACCAACAAGGCTGCTGACGAGATGAAAAAGAGGGTATTCCAGAAGATTCGGAAAGACCTTCCCAGCCTTATCAATGAAGCTTTCCAGATAGAAGTCTCCACTATACACGGATATGCCTTGGCCCACCTTCAGGCTGTTGGCAAAACTTCCGAAATCACCTCAAACACGACACTCAGGTTTGTTATATATCGGAGGCTACTCGAGCTTAACACTTTCAATTATGGGAGGGACTACCTTATGGAAAACCTGGTCCCGAAGTTCGAGAACTCAATACGGTACCTGAAGAGCTTTGGAATACTTCCCGGCAGAATCGATATAGCCCAGGTCACTAAGTTAACTCAAGAGAAGATGTCTTCTTCGAGGAACCTCTCCCTTTCAAAAGAAGCCACGGAAAGGTTAGTGAAAGACTTTGTGGACGTCTTTGCCACCTATGAAAAATACAAGGATGAGCATAATGTGGTGGATTTCAATGACCTGCTCCGGGACTTCAACAACCTGGAGAATTTCCCAAAAAGGTCGCATGTCCTCGTGGACGAGTTCCAGGACCTCAACAGGCTGCAAACCGACATTGTGAGCAGGATGGCCGATAACAGGTTCTTCGTTGGCGACAGAAAACAGTCTATATTCGGCTTCCAGGGAGGGAGCCTCATTTCATTCCACAGGTTCCTCAACGACTCCGGATTCGCTGTAGACGGACGGAACATGAACCACAGGAGCACCAATAACATACTGGACTTTGCAAAGAAATATTACATGACATACTCCATGGATGAAGGCTCAAGGAAAGAGGTTGAGAACCTGAACAACCCTGATAAGGGGGAAGGGGATAAAGTGAGCCTTATTGCATCCCCGGATCCGGAATCGAACGCTGTAGCCCTTGTAAGCAAGTTCCTGGCAGAAAACAAGGACCAATGCAATGACATTGCAGTGATAGCAAGGACCAACAGCCAGGTTGAAAAGATATCTGCCCAGCTTCAGTCATCCGGAATTGAATTTTCCTCTACAATCAAGAACAGGATCAACCAGAAGCAGATCAATGAGATCCTAGATTACATAAGGGGCCTTGTTTCCATAGATCAACTGGTAGTTTCGAAAGCACTGCTCACCCCATTTTCCGGCCTGACACTTCAGGAAGCGGTAAAAACCGGATCTCTGCTGGCAAAGGAAGGATTGAAAAGCGAGTTTCTACCAGAGAAATTCAGTTCATTAAGAAATCTGAAATTTGGAACAAATTTGATGGAAGAGGCATTTGAAACTGTGATTCTTCCAATATGTTCATCAATGTCGCAGGAATATGTTGCCTCTGCCCTATCGGTCCTCAATTCTTCCAGGGAATACCTGTCCAATTTCACAGAATTCACAATGGAGGGATTCACTGATTTCATGTCACTGGCAAGCGATTCAGCTGAGGAGGACCTGAAAAAATCAAGGGCGAATGTCCTGACAGTCCACAAGGCAAAGGGACTTGAATTCCATACGGTCATTTATGTCCCAACTGAGCCAAGGAAGAATCTCGAATTCATGGACAACCTGACCACTTCAATCATCTCGGCAACCACCGGGATTGATGTTATCAAGGACTTGGAGGAAGAACCAGTCAGGATAGATTTTGTTGCACTGACAAGGGCAAGGGAAAAACTCATTGTAATGGCTTCTGACAGGCTGGTTTCTAGGTACCAGGTTGGTGGAGACAATTATGATTACAAGGAGTCAGAATTTGAGAAATCCGCCTTTACCGGCAGGCGATACGATGAATCATACAATCTCTTCATCGCGGGGAGAAAAGAGGATGCCATGGCACTCATCAACAGGTCCAAAATATGGCTCCCGCAAAAGATCAGGGACTATTTCAGGTCCATAGGCCATCTGTCATATTCCACAATAACCTCCATTAATGATCCATACAGCTTCCTGAAGAACAATATCCTTGGAATAAAAGATTTCTCTCCCGCTGCCTCTTCGGGAAGCAACTTCCACATTTTGGCCCAGTCTTATGCCAATGGAACCCTGCCAGCAGACGCTATTCCAGAAGAACTTAAGGTGCATTTTAAGAACTTTGATCGGCTTCTGGACCAGATCAGGCCAGAATACCGGATCCCGCCAAAATACAGCGAGTATAAGATAGCCCTACCGCTGAACACAGTTTTCGAGGGTTCCGGAGTGCCTGAGGAGATCATGCTGGAGGGCCGGCTGGACGCAGTGTATGAAGGAAAAACAGGTAAATTCCTGGTCGCAGACTATAAGACTTCCAAGTCAACAGGTTCTGAGTACTGGCACCAACTTTGGCTTTATACAAGGATGTTCCAGAAAAAGTTCAGTGTGGAGCCGGAAAAAATCTCAGGGGCCATCATGTATGTGAGCCTCAGGGAACCGGTTGATACTGGAGGATTGGGATTAGAACTGGATGTGAGGGAATTCCAGAAGATCAGGACAGATGTTGTGGAAAGGCGCCTTTTTGAAATCCTGACGTACACTGATGACCCTGAAAGGTTCATCGAAAAACTGCTTTCAAAGAGTCCTGCCACTGAAATGGACATGAGGATACGCGACTCCCTTGAAAGAGCAGTCTGACACCCTATTCCGTAACACCCATTGCTTTAACACACCTATTGAACCTTTCATGCAGCTCAGGGCTCCCTTTCCACATAATTCCAGCAATGGATACTGATAAGAGCACCATGAGTCCCATAAGGAAAAGAAGGATCTTAACCCCTATGTAATCTATAGCCAGGATGCAGAATCCCATTATGAGAAGCCTTCCCACGATTGTAAGCAGGCTTACGGAACCGTTGAACCTACCCATCTCACCTAGAGGGATGGATCTCATGGTCATTGAGTTCCTCGCAATCCTCACGCCAGGGTTGCCAAAACCATGGAGCATCTGAAAAACCAGGAAAAGCTGCAGAATGGGCACTGCAGGGATCAGGATGCTCCCTGAGAAGAAGATCGCCGTGAAAACGTAAACACTTCTCATTTCCCCTATTTTTCTCATGAGCATTGGGGCCACAAACCCTGTAACAATTGCAAGGGTTGCATAGATCCCTTCAGATTCAGCAAGGAGAGGGGCATTTCCGTTGAGGAAGGATGCCAGGAAAATTGGCTTGAGCAGATTTCCGGCCACAATGGCCATGTAGGGGACATTCAGCAGGAATATGAAGAAAACGCTCCTGAGGTTCCCTTTCAGGTAGGATATGGATTCCTTCAGGGAATTCTTGGTTTCATTAGTGGCCTTAAGGCTAAACCTTTCTTCAATCCTTCTGAGTTCGTAGAGTGCGGAAAGATGCAATACAATTCCAATAACTATCAGACCCCTGAAACCTATGGCAAGGAAAATAATCGAAGAAGCAAAAGAGCCTAGGAGAACCGGGAGTTGCCCGAGAATTTCAGACAATCCGTTGTAGCGGGCGATGGCGCTATCTTTGACTATCTCTGCTGCCAGCGCCATGTAAGCTTGGTAAGCCACAAACAGGAACAACTCAACAGAGATAAGGGCAGAGAAATCAAGGAATACATTGCTGGCTCCCCAAATATATGTTGTTGCAAGTACGGCGAACAGGAAGGCAGAATTGCATGCCTCGTTGATCATCAGGACCTTCCTCCTGGAATTCGAATCAATCAGATGTGAAATTTTTGACTGCATCAAGAGTTCCACAAAGAGTGGCAAAACAAGCGACAGCCCGAGGTATCCATAGAAATTCCTGTTGTCTGCCATCTGGAACGATACATATATTTCGATTGGGACAAGCGAAACCAGACTGAGAAACCGTGCCAAGTTGAGCCTTGCGTACTGTTCCATTAAGGTTCGCTCCTTCTGCCAACGGCCCTTCCATCGAAAATGGGGTCAAGATCAAACTGTGCCTTCAAACGTTTAACTCTGTATGTCAATTCTAACATTTGCTTAGCCTGTCCCATTTTATAAAGAAAATAATTTATAAACTTTGTAAACGTGAATATTGCAAAACTTATATTCTTTGAAATATTGGCCATTCATGGACCGTTACCCATCAGAAACACGCATCATGCTTGCACTGAAGAAGAATGGAAAATTGAGCCTCAAGGAACTTTCTGAAGAAATAGGCATTTCCAAGATGGCTATCCTAAACCATATACAGAAGCTTGAGGGCAAGGGCCTGGTTGAACGATTTCTAGTTAAATCTGACGTTGGAAGGCCGTACTTCGTGTTCGCGGCAACTGAAACTTCAAGGGAGGGGATAGCCAACTCCACCGGGGAATTGTTAGAGGGGCTTCTCGAATTTCTCGAGAAGAGTGGAAACAGGGATCTTGTTGCAAGATTCCTCAATGAAAGGTATGGTGCAGTTCGGCTGGAGTATGAGAAAAGGCTTTCCCGTTATCCAAGGGAGGAGAAGGTAAAGGAACTGGCAAAAATCAGGGAGGAGGAGGATTATTACCCTGAGATCAAGGAAACAGGCAAAGGCAGTTATGAATTGCTTGAGTACAACTGCCCAATCTTTCAGGTGTCCAGGAAGTTCGGCATTGCTTGTTCCCTTGAATCCCAGCTTTTCTCATCTGTGCTGCAGATGGATGTAAACACCACCCACAGGCAGGTAAACGGCAGCGATGTCTGCAGGTTTCTTATCAGGCAACGGTCAATTTAAGCCTTTCCTAATATTTTCAAGCAACTGGATTCTCTTGGCAGGGTGAGGGTGTGAGCTGAAAATTGAGTGCAGAAATGAAACCTTCATTCCTCTCCATTTTTCGAGCAATGCGTTGACTCCTCCGTCCGCTTCGCTGTTCAGGTCGGAAAAAAGGAGCATGCTTGTAATGTTGTTTGTTGCCTCTGTCTTTTTCCTCCGAAACCTTGTCCCGCTGTAGGAGACGATTTTGGCAAGTGCAGTTTGCAGGTTGGCTGCCCCTCCGCTGGCATACTTTGTTGCGTTTATATCCGCATAGGTTTCCCTCATCCTGTTAATTCCAAGTATTACGAGGTTGAAAACAAAGCTGATGACCATGAGGGCCAGGGCGATGATGAAAGCATAACCTGACTGCTGCCTGTTGTTGCTGGAGAAGATAAGCCCATAGGCAACGTAGAATATGAGCGACGGTATCAGGCCTATTGCGAAGAGCAGCTCCACATCCCGGTGCTTCAGGTGGCCAAGTTCATGTGCAAGCACTGCCTCAAGTTCTGCCCTGTTTAAAATGCTGAACATCGGCCTAGTAATAGCGACCCTTTTTCCAGCAACTGGCGAAGAGTATGCAAAGGCGTTGGGGAAACCAACCTCTGCTATGTAGGCCTTTGGTGCCCTTATTCCACTCTGCTGTGCAATTCCCCTGACCATGTCTATGAGCCAAGAGTAATTCGGATCGTTTTCAGGAATCGGCGTAAGCCTGTAAGCGATTCCTATCAGGTATGGAGAGAAAAGCCATTGCAATATGTCTATGGCAAGAATGAACAGCAGGATCAGTGAAAGCATATAGAGGGAGAATCCCGTTCCGAAGGAGTACTGGACCACAGAAATAATGATTGCCGCAGCAACCAGTGCTATTGCTATTCCCCCAAGCAATGAAGCAATCCTCAGTTTTGCAGAAAGCAGGTCCATGTTTATCCATAAATGTGCGGGATATAAGCCCAACGACTAAACTCAACTATCCCCAGAGTTCCCGTACTGGATTGTGTAAAGGTGGTGGAACACCCCATCAGAATTAAGGAGATCCTGGAATTCACCTTCCTCAACAACAGTACCCTCGTTGAGCACAATTATCTTATCCACAAGGGCGGCCATAGAGAATCTGTGCGTGATTAGGACGAGTGTCTTGTCCTTGAGGAAATCAGAAAGGGATTCTATGATGAGTTTTTCAGAATATGGGTCGATCTGGGAAGTTGGTTCGTCCAGTATGAGGATTTCCGGATCCCTTATGAATGCCCTCAATATTGAAATGGCCTGCCTCTGGCCTTCAGACAGGTTCCTTCCCATTTCGCCGATGTTTGTCCTGAGCCCCTCCGGAAGGTTGCGGAAAATTTCTCCAAGGGAGAACCTTCCCACAAGTGCATCTATCTGTTCCCTGGTGGCGCCCGGGTTGGAAAAAAGAACATTGTCGTAAACGCTTCCCTTGAACATGAAAGGTTCCTGCAGCACTGGAGCTATGAGTTTCCTATATTCTCCGGTATTCACCTGGCTAAGGCTCTTTCCGTCAAGAAGTATCTCTCCATCAGTAGGTGAATAGAATTTCATTATGAGGTTGGAAAGAGTTGTTTTGCCTGCACCAGTGTGGCCAACAATCCCAATTTTCTCACCTTTCCTGATTGTGATGTTTATTCCGCTTAGGGCATCATCTTCTCCGTATGAGAAAGAGACGTCACGAAACTCTATGCGGTCGTGGAATTTTGCGGAGGACTCCGCGTTCTCGGTTGCAGATTGCTTTGGGAAATCTATGATGCCATAAATCCTTGCAACGCCGACCATGGATGACTGGTACGAATTGTAAAGCTGGGAAAGCTGGACTACGGGCTCAAAGAATTCCTGAACATAAAATACAAATGCAACCAGAATGCCAACGCTTGTGACTCCGGCCTTGAGTTGGAATGCACCCGCAATCAGTACAATGGCAATTCCAACTGCCTCGATGATCCTGATTATGGAACCATAGAAGGAAGCAAGAAGTGTGGCTTTCATATTTGCCTTGAAATTTGTTGTATTGAGGCCGTCAAAACGCTGTTCCATCTTCTCTTCCACATTGAAGGATTTGATGGTCCTGATGGCGTTTATATTCTCGCTTAGATTGCCCGTGATAGCTGCAATTGCCCTTCTTGTCCGGAGGTAGTTCCTCCTTACCTTGCTCTGAAGGGAAATGGTAAAACCCATCAGTACGGGAATCACAATGAGTGCGTACAGGGTGAGGTTGAAATCATAATGGAACATTATTGAAATGGAAACAATCACGGTTGCTATTCCGGATATAACCTGAGGTAACTGGAAAGTGAGGAATTCACTGAGTGTCTCCCCATCATTTGTTATTCTGCTTATGAGGTAGCCGGTCTTGACCCTGCCGAAGAACGTAACTGGTACGTACTGCAGGTTTTCAAAAGCCCTTTCCCTGAGGCTTTTAATTACTGATTGGGCTAGTATGGTTGAGCTTATGGTCCTTTCCCTGTTAGAAAAGAACTGCACGATGTAGAGCATGAAGAAAATGGCCGCATAAAAATACAGATTTGCCAGATTGCCCGCGATTACGCTGTTTATGGCAAATGCCAGTGCCAGGGGATAAAGGGTGGCCGCAATCGCAGTGGTGAGGACTGCTATGACTAGGATTGTGGAATCCCGCTTCATGGAAAAAATATCTTTCACAAGCCTTCTGAAGGCTTTGGAACCCTTCTGCATGGGGATGAATTTCTCTTCCTGTTCCTCGTACTCATATGCCATTAAGGCTCCTCCATGTTCTCTCCTTTAAGAAAGTCTCCAGATGCAACCGGTTCCTTTTCCCTGAACTCTCCTTCGGTTAACACTCCGTCATTGAGGCTGAAAACCCTGTCAGAGAATCTTAATGCCGATTCCCGATGGGTCACAGTTATCACCGTTGTGCCAGAGAGGTCCTTCCTTATCTCCCGGAGTATCTCAAGTTCAGTTTCAGGGTCAACGCTGGAAGTTGCATCATCAAGTATCAGTATTTCGGGTCTGGTGAGCAGGGCCCTGGCAATGGCCACTCTCTGCCTCTGGCCGCCGGAAAGTGTAATTCCCCTTTCTCCAACCATGGTTTCATACGAGTTCGGGAGTGATTCGATAAAATCTGAGATTCTTGCAATTCCAGCTGCCCATCTTATGGTTTCCAAACCGTCGTTGGAAGACCCGAAGGAGATATTCTCCTTTATGGTTCCTGAAATCAGGTTTATTTCCTGGGGGACAAACGCCACGCTCCTCCTAAGCATTGCGAGTGAAACCTTTCTGATGTCAGTAGCCCCTATTGTGATGGTTCCAGAGTCTGCATCATAAAATCTGGGAATCAGGTTCACCAAAGTGCTTTTTCCAGCTGCTGTCCTGCCTGTAAGGCCCACAAATTCACCAGCCTTTACCTCAAAGGAGATATTCTTCAGTATTTCTGTGTCCCCTCTCTTGAAGTCCACATCCTGGAACTTCAAGTCGCCACGCAATCTCTGCTGGTCGCCGGATTCCAGGTTCTCATCCTGTACAGGATCAAGCACTGTCTGTATTCTCGATATGCCTGCCCTGGCATTTTCTGAGAAGACGATAAGCCTCCCAAGAAAGCTCACCGGGAAACTGATAAGGTTGAAGATATTCACTGCAGACACAAGTGGGCCAACAACGCTTGCACTTATTACGTCAGTATAGCCTCCGTAGAGCAGAATGCCTGTTGCCGCTGCACTGACAACCAGAGGCATGAGGTTGTTGTATTTTCCCCTTAGTTTTGCGACTATTATGTATTCGTCGTAATAGCTGCCGGTTGTTCCAGAGAATTTCTTCCTCTCCTGTTCCTCTGCTGAGAAGCCCCTGACAACACGGTTTCCAACGATATTTTCCTGGAGCTGCTCGTTCATCTGGCCATAATAGGTTCTTATCCTTCTCCAGTGTGTTCTCTGCTTCCTCTGGAAAATTATGCCTATAAATATGAGGATAGGCACTGCAATTGTGAATATGCCCGCAAAGTAGGGGTTAATAGTAAAGAGGAAAACGAATGCGAAAATTATGAGGAAAAGGGTTGGTATGAGCTGTGAAGCGGTGTTGAGAATGAAGTTCCGGGAGGCCTCAATATCCATGGTCGACCTCGAGAGAAGATCCCCGGAAGTCTGCTCTTCAAAAAAACCGAACTGTTTCCTCACGAGGTGTGAAAATACATCCTTCCTGAGATTGTAGGCATATGTCTGGCTTATGTATTGGGAGCCATAGTTCACTATGAACTGCACACCGCCGGATACGCTTGAAACAACAAATATGAGGATTGAGTAATATTCTACATTGGAAAACTGGACTTTCTCCACCGATGTGACTGCATCTCCAATGAAGATTGGGACTAGAAGCCTGAATAAGGTGGCGATTACAGAAGAAACTATGACTATGGCCAGAACCCATTTCCGCTCCCTGAGGTACCGGAGGCCAAAAGCCAGGGGCCCAAACACCGCGAAGATTTTCCCCAAACCTTTTGTTTCATCTGATAGATCAACCATAGAAATGTCCTGCAAATTTTTCGGTTTCTATGGCATAGCCGGTAATCATAGTTAAAATTGTTGCAGTTGTATATGATAAAAACCTTAGGATTTGTGCTGAAAAATAACAGTTTGGTGAATTATTTTGTTAGTGAAACATAAATGCTTTCAATGTCGTTGTACGGAGTGACCCATTTCACTTCCAGGCCATTCTTCCTGCAGTAATCTATGATCTCTGAGTTCTTCGCCCCTTCGGCCTTCTGAAGGTAAATTACATTGCCGTCTGCCTTCCACTGGTTTGCTATTTGCTTGGGGAAATCCACTGCACCTCCAGTTGACTCAAGTTCTATCTTGACATGGTCAGAGGTGTGGTTATTCAGGTCATATCCAATTTTACCCTTATTTACGATTATAATCCTGTCGCATACCTCCTGTGCTTCATAGATGAGGTGCGTGCTAAGTATGATTATCTTGTTTTTGCGGGCATTTATCTCCTTTATGATGTCTCTAATTCTCTTCATTCCGCTTGGATCAAGCCCAAATGTGGGCTCATCAAGTATGATAATGTCGGGGTCGCCTACCAGCGCAACCGCCAGCCCAAGTCTCTGTTTCATCCCCCGGGAAAGCTCTCCAGCTTTCCTGTCCAGATATCCACCAATGGAGGTAAGCTCGCTCACCCGCCTTATCTCTTCCTTCTCGTCCTTCACCATCTTGATCTTAACCACAAAGCTGAGGATTTCCCGGGCTGTGAGGTATGGGTAGAACTCAGGCTGTTCAACCAGGGCCCCGACCCTTGCAAGAGCCCTCTCAGGATATTCGGATACTGATATTCCATCCAGTGTGGCTATGCCCTTGGACGGTTTCACAATATTGGTCAGGATCTTGAGCATGGTTGTTTTCCCTGCCCCGTTTGGCCCAAGGATGCCTACGCATCCTGGCCCGTCAATGGTGAACGAAACTGCATCCAGGGCAGTCACACTGCCAAACCTTTTTGTTATGCCGTTCAAGCAGATTGAAGGCATTTACCTCACCTCTTTTCTTTCAAATATGATTAGTGATACTGCCATGGACACAATGGCATATATGGCCATCACAAGAACAGACTGGGCGATCTCGCCAAAGCCAACAGGATTAAGTGAAAAATTGAAATTGAAGGGGGACAGTGAAATATTTACGTAAACTTTCTCAATAATACCTGCCGCATTGTCAAGGAGGTAAAATGGCGTGGTTTTGTAAAGAAGTTCTGCTATGAACTGGTAAGCGGTGAATATGAGGAAATAGATGAGGAACACGGAAATGTAGGCGTAAGTGTTTTTATTGAAAATGCTGCTTAGCATAAAAGTGAAGGAAGAGAT
>JAJZKS010000254.1 GCA_021850835.1 Thermoplasmata archaeon | reverse complement strand
GATATATGGAAAAGGTATTTGGAGACATTGAGCAAGGAATTTGTCAGGCAGTATTACCGTTCGATAGGATACCATAAAGATCTTTATGATGCTAGGGAATACAGTAAAACTGAACCGGAAATCCCAGCATTGCCAGATGACATGGTGAAAAAGACTTCTGACCTTTATGTCACAATGTTTGAAAGGATAACCGGAGAAAAATGGTAAAAATTTATTGGATGCCCAGTTCTATCTGGGTCTCAATATAGTGCCACAAATGATGTTCTATTTCATATGACCAGAGTGCTTCTGGCACTTCAACGAATGCGAGCAGTGGGGTCAGGAAAAAAGACTCCAGTGCGGCGACTCCAAGGTTCTTCAGCCACTCACCGACTCCAACCTTAATCTTGAAATTGGAGGATGTGCCTTCAATGAGAACTGTATATGCACGCTCTCCTGCGAGCAATGTCCTGAAAATGCCTCCTTTCTTGGCCTGAATCAGGTATCCGTTTGGATGCTTTGATGACTGGAGCCTGAAACCCTCTTCCTTAAAGAATTCCTCAACTAGAGCTTCAAGTTTATCCAGGTTGGCATTCTTTCCAACATAGTCTCTTTGTGCATATTTCATAACGGGCTATTGCCATATTCAATTTAAAGGCTTCAGCAATTATTAACAGATAACACTTTAAGGGGCATGGCATGTTCATATATTGAGAGACTCAATGTACAGCCAGATTGTGAAGCCATTCATAGCCAACCATGGGTTTGAGTCTGTGCTCTCGATCGACCTTGAGACCATAATAAGGAACCAGAATGACTTTCTAACGGGAGAAAGGATTATCGCTGTTTCTGTCTCCTACTACAATGAAGGGCTGAAAACAGAACTCTTCATTGCTGGAAATGATTCAGACTCCGAGGAGGATAGGATCCTTAATGAGCTGGACCAGTTCATGTTGAATTTCAAACCTTCAATAATCATCGGTTATAACCAGTGCGGATATGATATACCTTTACTTAGGCTGAAGATGAGGAAGAGAACCTACTCCCGGCAACTTTGGAATCTTAAGTATTTTCTTTCTGTGGCCTACTGCCTCGACATGATGCCGGTAATATCAGACTATCTTGCAGCCATAGATGGTGATTACCGGTTCAGGAAGCTCTCTGATGTTGTTATTCACGACGGTTTCAGCCACCTGCCGCTTGACAGGAAGAAGGGTGTTGTCATAAGGGACGGGAAAAACATTGGAGAAGTGATAGAGGAGCTATGGCGATCCCAGTCACCAGATTTCTTGGAATACTGCCGTGGAGATACCAGGGACATCTTCACGATTTTCAGAGATATTTTTGGTTCCCCATGATTTTTGAATAATAAAATTGTTTCAGAAGTTGCCAAACCTGGCAATTACGTCTGAAAGATTGTCCATGTAATCCTTGAAGATTCTAAGGACGTCCCTGGAGGTGATGACTCCAATTAGTTTGCCGTTTTCAACAACTGGAACTCTCCTGACACCATGCTTGTTCATCAGGACAGTAACGTGATCTGTTGGGGTTTTTGGATCTACAGACATCAGGGGTGCATTCATGATCTCCTTGAGCTTCACGTTTTTGGGGTCTAGGTCCTTTGCTATGATCTTATTGACAAAGTCCCACTCTGTTACAATACCATGAGGCTTGTCGTCAACCTTGACAATGACGAAACCCACATGATCGTTGCTCATGATCTTTGCGGCTTCGCTGGCAGAGACTTCTTCCCCGAGCATGAATGTGTATTCCTTCATGATGTCTCTTGCATAAAGTACCATGGTTGAGTATAGCGCCAACGTATATAATTTAATTATTCGGTTGGAAGAAGCATTATTTGTAAATATTCCACCGGATATTTCAACCGATCCCACTGTAAGTGAAACTGCCTTGAAAGTAATTCGACCCTAGCACAGATAAATTAGTTTGAAAGGGGACAAGAAGGTTAAATTAGACTTACCGTTTATTAGGTGTGCCTAAAAAAATTTCATATAGGTATGCTAAATTACCTCATATCATGTTCATGAAAACCTACCCGCAAGGAGTGGGATAGACATAATCCTATCGCACTTTTCTGAACTGATAATTCTCACCATAATTATCGGATTTTCCATCTTTATCTCATTTCCCGTTGTCTACGCAAAGAAACTGAACAGGAAAACTCTGGCCCTTCTTACAGCTCTGGCCATTGGTATCCTCTTTTTCCTCTTGGCCGACATTTTTGGTGATGTGGCCGCCACGATTTACCCAGCCGGATCATATGTAGCCAATGCCGGACTTTCTGCAATATTCATAGTATCCATGAGCGCTTCTTTCCTCTTTCTTTATGGAATGCAGAACAGAAGAAAATCCAGCGAATCAAGTGAACCAATGCATGTGTCCCTGATAGTTGCAGTTGCAATAGGATTCCAGAACCTGACCGAGGGGCTTGTGTTTGGCGCTGCTTGGGCAATAGGCCTTTCAAGCTTAGCACTAGTCATCTTTGTAGGTTTTGTGCTCCAGAACTTCACGGAGGGTTTTCCCATCGTTTCTCCATTTCTCAGAACTGCAAGGCCGAAGGCGTTCGTCCTTTCACTGCTCTTTCTTGTCGGTGCTGTTCCAACCATCCTTGGAAGTGTTCTCGGTTATTTCTACAGCAATTCCTATCTTAATGTCGCATTTGATGCTCTTGCTATAGGATCAATCCTGTATGTTCTGCTGCCAATGCTCAAATCTGTATTCTCCCCCATTGGAGCGAACTCCGAAGTTTACCTTGGGCTACTGGGAGGCTTTCTTGTGGGATTCCTTGTAAATATTATATAACAAATAATTCACGCAACAATGCCATATATCAGAAATTATTCAAGAGAACCAGCATAAAGCATATTACCAATCACCAAATAGCGATCAAAGGGCTTTAATAGCAAAAGAAAATTCTGCTTAAGCCAGTTATTAAAGGAAGTGAACTTATGGATCAAACTTTACACACCGG
>JAJZKS010000253.1 GCA_021850835.1 Thermoplasmata archaeon | reverse complement strand
AGCTCCCGCTATTTTGTTGCCTTCAATAAGGATGTGCGATGCGTCTTTCAGTACTGAACCATATTTTCCGTCCATCATTCTTCTAACAAATCCAAGCCTTTCCTTTGAATCACTGGAGTTAAACAGGATCTGGTCAATGGTTCCAGTGTAAGCCTGAAACTGTGCTTCCGAATATGCTTCTGGCCTTACCTTTGTAACCGATACCGCCTGCTCCTGACCTACTGTTTTTATTTCATGGATCTTATAATCTCCAAGGTCAAGTGAAAGCCGATCCCGTTTGAACTTTGTGAATCCATGGGATGGGAGATAGGAATTCTCGAGTTCCTCCGCATTGAACATTCTGTCTATCATAAGGTACCGCTTCTGTAATCTGGCAATGTCTTCCAGCCATGTTAGAAGGTTTGAAAGCCGTTCTTCGGAGGCAAACGAGGGATTGGTGAAACCAATGGAGCCATACACCCTGTCACCATAGTCCGGGCTTGGGGCAACGAATGCGTACGCCGAAACATTGATGCCACTGAGAATGACTCTTGATTTAAGTTTGTTTGAATTCAATTCCTGTATAAGGCCATCAAACGATTTCTTGACTGGAATGTCCGGGTAAAGTGATTCAAAGGAAAGGCTTGGATTTGTTAGAAGAATGATGGACGGAAAATATGGTTCAGTACTGAAAGACGCATCGCACATCCTTATTGAAGGCAACAAAATAGCGGGAGCTTCTGTATGTACTGATTACAGGAAGCTTGGTAACACCAAATCATCCCTGCTTGTTGACATATTTGTTGCGAAGGAATTCAGGGGAAAGGGGTACGCAGGCAAGCTTCTTGAAATGTCTCTAAATGGCCTGAAAAGGTTAGGATTTGAGGATTGCCAGCTTTGGGTATCTGAGGGAAATCCTGCAAGGAAACTTTACGAAAAGGAAGGTTTCAGGGAATCTGGCACATCAGAAATTTTCTACTACAAGAAACCCTGATTTTCTCTTATGAAGGCTAGCCGCTTCAAATTAAATACGATAACCCACTAAGAACCACCGGGAGAATGAAATTGTCATCAAGCAGGTGCAGTGAAATGCTTTCGAGTATAGCAGACAGGAGTGCTATTCCAACTCCCTCGAAACCTATGAGTGCGAAAGCAAAGATGCTGGAAAACACGAAAATAGCCATGAAACCTGCAAGAGACTTCTTCCTGTTGTAAGGCAGTTTTGGGGACTTTAACTTGCTTCCGAATATTGTCGCAAGAGAATCCCCTATGGTTGTCACAAAAATTATGATTGCCAGCATGGAATTTGAGTTCACTATGCCCAAAGCTATGAGTATCCCTGCAGCGAACCAGATAGCCCCAAGCCCCAGTGGAGTCTTTGGCCTTTCGAATGAGTTAAGAGTTTTTCCAAGTTTTGTCTCCGGAGCCATGGAATAGTAGTTTCCTATCAAGTAAAGTGGAAAAATAGCCATGCTCATTGTCATACGGAATTCTTTCTGGCCCATTGTGAAAAGCAGGATGAGAATGACAATTCCCGCACCTACCTGGATAAGGTCTCTATTTACCTCCTTCTCAACGTCTGTACCCTTGGAATTGTTGTTGGCAACAATATGGCCCCTGCTCTGCTCATCTGTAAACAGGGATATTGCTGTGCCTATTCCAACAGAGAGGTCAAATAATCCCCAAACCAGGAGGTCCACTCTCAATATAATAAGGGCAATCCCAATAATGAAAAGTACTGGCGTAAAATAGTAAAAAACCCTTGTATAAAGGTATTTTACACTTATTGCGGATAATACCATGACCAGAAACGGCATGGTTGTTGTGAAGAGTAAGTAAAAAACTATGCCCAGAAGAGTAACTATGACATACGAAACTGCAAAACGCCTTGCATCCCTGACTGCTGTTACTGCCATGAATATTAGCGAAAATGAAAGCGCAACCAGATTCAGGATTTCAAGCAGTTCCATGAAATATCATTTGCATTTCATTATTAAAATCTATGTCAGCGATTTAAATAAATAAGATGGGTTTAAAGCCTGGAGACTATGCCTGCCACCAGGAGAATTAGGAATGGAATCACAGTGACGTAGTCTGGAAGTGCAATTATTCCTGCCAACCCTATTACTAGCATTATCATGCCAGCATCCTTCTTGCGTGAAGTAACCAGGAATGCCCCTACAAGGCCTATTACTGAAAAGAGAATCATGGTTATGGCATCGCCCTGGGGGAAAGAGCTTATGAGCCTGTGAATCAGCAGACCTATCGCGCCCATTATGATGCCTACAAGACTTCCCACGAGACCGATCAACTGGTCAAGTGACCTTTTTGCCATGAACTAAGGCAGGAATGATTAGAATATAACATTTTTTGTATGTATTCTCAGAGATTCCACAATTCTGCATATGCAAAATATTAATTGGGCATTAGCCTCTATTGTACCCATGGAAGTCCTCTCATCTGTTGCCAGCCTGGGCATATCAGTCAGAGGCTATGATGAAGAAGTCCTTGCTGGGCTCATTGGCCAGCTGAAACCGGACAAGATTTTCCTGACAGAGATTTCAGATGTGGAATATAAAAAAGAAGCTGCATCAGCATTCTATCAAACACTGAGAAGGTCCACTGGCGCCGCAATAATTCCTGCCGGGGTAAGCAATAAGCCATTTGAAAAATTCCGGGAAGAATATGTAGCTGAAAACCTGAACACGCCTGAACTTACAATCAAGAAAAACATGCTTGGGCTCATTGATGATACAATCTACAACTATCTTGCACAGTATTGGAAGGGCCCTGATACCATTAATTCAGAGGTTACCGATTCTCTTTTCAGGGCAAAGCACAAGCTTTTCTCTTCAGTTTTCTTCGAACTCGAGAATGGTACCTGGGATGAGCAGCACAAGTCGATTGTTGAAGTTATAAAAAGAGGGAAACCCACAGATGCCTCCTTGATTCTTTCAGATGTGGAAAGCAGGTACTGGTATAAGGACCACCTTAACC
>JAJZKS010000252.1 GCA_021850835.1 Thermoplasmata archaeon | reverse complement strand
CCATTTCATCCGCGGCAGGGTTAGGCCTTCTTCTTGGGTTTGGCAAGGAAAAATATGAAAACCTGTTGAATTTGGCAATTAACAATAATATCAGCCTAAGGCAGACTAGAGCTGGTGAACTGAGCATGTGGAAAGGGTGCACGGCTTCTGATGCCAGCAGGAATTCTGTCTTTGCCGCGCTCCTTGCCCTTGAAGGCTTCACTGGTCCTTCCCCTATATTCACCGGAGAAATGGGATTCTTCAAGCAAGTATCTGGAGAATTTGAACTGAACCTCAAACCAGGAAAGGTCCTTAAGACAATGATCAAGAATTACCCGGTTGAATACCACGCCATGAGTGCTGCAGAAGTTGCCCTGAACCTCAGGGAAGAAATTTCAGGCAGAATTGAGAAAGTAGTGGTGGAGACTTTTGAGGTCGCTCACAAAATTATAATCAAGGATCCTGAAAAATTAAGGCCAAAAACCCGTGAAACCGCAGATCACAGCATGCCGTACATAGTTGCCTTTACCCTGAAAAATGGCGCACCAACCCCCACCTCTTATGATGACATTCATCTGAGAGATAAGGAAATACTAAGAATCATTGATGTTTCAAGCTACAAGGTCACAGAAAGGTTCAATGATATGTACCCTGAGAACCTTCCCGTGAAAATTAGGGTCACCACTGACAAAGGTGTTTATGAGCAGGAAATGGACGTGCCTAAGGGGCACTTTAAGAAGCCGTACACCTGGGAAGACCTGAAAAACAAGGGGAAGTCAGTGATGGGAGAAGCCAACGCAAAAATCCTGGTTGACTTCATGAAAAACTTTGAGAAGAAGAGCGTCAGGGAACTGTATGAGGTGATTTCAGATGTCAATTTTAAAGGATAATGTGAATCAGGGACCCGGGAAACTCAGAGAATTGCTGAAAAGCGAATTTGTAGTTGCACCAGGAGTCTTCAATGGAATAACTGCCCTTCTCACTGAGAAGGCGGGGTTCAATGCAACGTATCTCTCTGGATCGGGAGTGGCAGGTGCAATGGGGCTACCTGACTTGGCCGTTACAACTTCTACTGAAGTCGCTGAAGAGATCAGGAGAATAACATCAGTGAGCAGGGTTCCGCTCATTGTTGATGCAGATACAGGTTTCGGGGAACCAGTAAATGTTTCAAGGACTGTCCGGCTCTTTGAGGGCGCTGGAGCATCAGCCATGCACCTTGAGGATCAGGTTCTCCCAAAGAGATGCGGGCACTTGAATGGCAAAAAGATCGTTGAGAGATCGGAAATGGCAAGAAAGATCAGAATCGCATCCGACACTAGGAAAAACCCAGACTTCATGATTATTGCCAGGACAGATGCGAGGGCGGTAAACGGCATAGAAGATGCCATTGAACGCGCAAACCTCTACATGGAAAGCGGTGCAGACATGATTTTTACAGAAGCCCCGGAAACCGAAGAAGAATTCAGGCAGTTCAGGAAAGGTATAAAGGGGCCGCTCCTTGCCAATATGACTGAATTTGGCAAGAGTCCCCTGCTTTCGGTTGAGGAACTCAGGAAGATAGGGTACAATGCAGTAATTTTTCCATTAACGGCGTTCAGGGTGTCACTAAGGGCAATGGAGCAGACATACAACCATCTCAAAGCCAATGGCACACAGAGGGATTATATCAAAAACCTCATGACCAGGGCTGACTTTTATGAAGTTATAGGTTATAACCAGTATGAAAGGGAAGACGCGGATCTTTCCCGGATTTAAGGTGAATCATCGTGGCAGAGGAGATAACGGTACCAAAAGGGCTTGTAAATGTAATTGTGGACAAGACAGCCATAGCCACCACTGACAGCAATGGAAACCTCCTGTACAGGGGATACAAAGTGGTCGACTTGGTGGAAAAAAAGAGCTTTGAGGATGCAGCTTACCTCATTGTAAATGGCAAATTGCCAGACCATAAGGAAAAGGTGGAATTCTCAGATAAGATTAGGGGCAATTTCGGTGTTGATGCAGAAGCGAGAAAAGTAATAGAAATTCTGAAGGAAAAGGATCTCATGAGGGCACTCAGGAACATTGTTTCTTTCTACCACTATAAACATACGCAGGTAGATGACCTGATGATTGAGATGGCCGCAAAGTTTCCCGAATTCATCTCACTCTCATACAGGCTTTCTCATGGCCTTGAACCACTTGAGCCAATTGATGGTACTTATTCAGAAAGGTTCTACCACCTCATCACCGGTAAGAAGGACCCCCTCAAGGCAAAATATCTCGGGATGCTGATGACATTATACATGGAGCACGAATTCAATGCATCCACATTCGCATTGAGAGTAACTGCTTCTACCCTTGCCGATCCCATATCTTCCTTCACGACTGCTTTGGCTACGCTCAAGGGCCCCCTGCATGGCGGTGCAAATTCCGAGATACTGGATTTCTTCAAAAACTTCAATAACACGGAAGAAGCAGTAAGATATGTTGACCAGCAGATAGCAAAGGGGGAAAAGGTCATGGGATTCGGACACAGAATATATAAGAGGCTCGACCCAAGAGCACAATTTGTGAAGGCCAAGCTCAAGGAAATTGCCCCTGACTCAAAGATTCTGCAAATCGCTGAAGTAGTGGAAAACAGGATGTGGGAGAAGAAGAGCGTCCCTGCCAACCTGGACTTCTACGCTGCCATTTACATGGATATCCTTGGCATCTCCCAGGACTTTTACACACCACTTTTCGCAGCTTCCCGAGTGTTCGGGTGGATTGCCCATTACAAGGAACAGCTGGCAGATAACAGGTTGATAAGGCCATCTTCGTCTTACTCTGGGCCCCTTGGCCTGAAACTCTAAAATTATGTCGAACTACCCACCAGGCAGTCCGGCTCAAATTACTCTTATTTCTACCTGGTTTCCGTTCCGATCGTATGCTATGAAGTTGTTAAGCCCATAGGGATACCCTACAATGATGTGTATTGGCCCCGTGTTCTGGAACATCTTCAGATCGGCATCTGAAGGAATCG
>JAJZKS010000251.1 GCA_021850835.1 Thermoplasmata archaeon | reverse complement strand
AGGCGCTCAAGCTCGTAAAGGGAGGAAAGAAAAAATGAAACAGAAAGGAAAAAAGATCGGTAAGGTGCAAGTTCCCAAGGGATACTTTGCATTTGTGAAAGGCAACGGCGACGTGATGGCATTCAAACCAAAGAGGAGCAGAAAATGAAAGGAAAGAAAGTAACTGGAAAACAGAAAAAGATAGCAAAACAGGATTCCAAGAGAATAACGAAGGATTCAAAGGCCATAACCAAAGATATCCGGGATGACAGGTTCTTATCAGTAAGGGCAAACGCCAGAGACATAGACCAGAGCCTTAAATCTCTCGATAAGCAGATGGAAGTCCTGGACAATGCAAAGAACCAGGTAAGGAATAACAGGGTTGCTTACAGTGCAATAAACAGCCAGAGAGGTATTCTGAATCAGCAGAAACAGCAGTTAAAGCTTCTAAAGAGGAACAGGAAAATGCAAAAAAGGAGCAGGAAACTCCAACAGAAAACAAAGAAACTGCAGTCTCCAGAGTCAGGAAACAAACTCTCAATAGGTCACGTTCTCGGCCTTGTAAGGAGGAAGAAATGAAGAATGGTGCCCTCACCGAAACCGTTCTCAGGGAAAAGGAAAGGTGATTAAATGGGAAAGATACTTGACGCGGTAATTGCAGTATTTGCGGTTATAATTTTCTTGTATGTGATGTACAGGCTGAACATCACGGCAGGAGATATTTGGACCTTTTTCAGGCATTTCCTCAGCACTTCCAACCAGTCTCCAGGAAATACCACGTCTGGCTATATCGGATTTCTGGAGTGAAATATATATGAAGAGTGGAATATTGGTTTATGCCGTACTCGTCGTAGTTCTCCTTTCTCTACCCTTGGTGCCGACATCATCAGCATCCGGGATACCACGTACTCCACAGGTTCAGGTTTACACCTCTCTCAATGACACAAACCAGTATCTTTTCATGCCCCTTAATTCCAGTGGGTTAAATGCCTATCCTGATTGGCATATTTCCATATTCTCATCCCAGAATTACGAGCTGTACATTAATGGAAATCTCTCAGAAAATGGAATCGGCCCCATAACTTTGCTCGAGGGATTCTACCAGGACAGCAACATCACTGTTCAGGTGAAAGTTGGCAATACGATCTATTCTTTCACCAATGAAATCATAATTGGCTCACAACCTACAGTAAACGTCCAATCAGTTTCAGCAGTGTCCAGTTACAGAGGCCAAAATCAACAGTTGACCGCCCTACCTGGTGAATCTGGCCAGCTTATGTATTCTAACTGGACCATTACCTTGAAGTCGGGATCCAATGAGACCTACGTGATATACGAAGGAAAGAACAAAGTGGAATCTGGTTATGTGCTGGGTACTACACAGATTTTTCTTAACATAAGCAAGGGCCCAGTCACAGTTACTGTTGGTCTGGGTACCAAGACATATGTATTCAGCAATGAGCTCATAGCCTCTGTACCTCTTAAACAGTACTATTCTCCCCCAAAACCCCCGCTGGTTGCCACAGCGTTGGACATAGTATTCGCCATAGGCATTGGTGTCATCGTATTTGCAATTTGGGTTGTTGTTGCGGGTGCAACATTTAGACCCTGGATCATGGATCGGATGAAAAGAAAACCCAGGAGCAGATAAAATGGGATACTGGGCAAGAAGAAAGGACAAGAAATTCAAGCAACTAACCGAATCGTCAGGCCAAGTTCCGACAGACAATGGAGATCTTAACAAACTTCAGCAAGCACGTCAATATGCAAACGAGAACAGGAAGCGTGACCTGAAGAAGCTGATACCAATTGTCATTGTATCGGCAATCGCTGCATTCCTGACAAGGGGCCTTCTCACATTCCTTGTGAATAATGAGACAGCCACCGTCATAATGGTTGTCTCGTTCTTTGCAGCCTTCCTGATGATCTATGTAATCACTGTGAGGACTTACATGCCACCAGGGGTTGATTTTACGCTAGCGGGTCACGTTGATTCCGGTAACATCCATTCCATGATAACACTCAACGACTATCATGTACCTAAGGAACTCATATCGGGAATAAACCAGGACGCTCTTAATTTCCCCATAATGAGGGATTTCGGGCCCTCCAACCTCTGCGATTCCTTTGACTGGGACCCCTCGACAGGGGAAATATCAGTGGAGCCTGCGTGGGGGGCAAACAGTGAGTACGAGTTTATCACCAGGCATGAAGTATACCATACAACCAGGGAAATTGCAAAAACACAGGCTAAAACCATCAACAACTACGAATCATATATGGATCTGGAAATCGAAATGAGGGCCTATGATAAGGCAATTGAGATGATCGACAGAATCGCAACTTCACTCTTCAAGCCAAGTGACAGTCGAGCCCTCATGACAAGGCTGAGAAATGAGATAGAAGAAGACAAGAAAGACCTGAGGGTAAAAATTTACGGTTCTACCGGGAGTGTTGAAAGGAACTCTGCCCCCATGGAAAATGAGGCGTTAAGCAATGCCAAACAGTGACTCTGACTGGAGAAAGATGCTTCGGGTTATATCTGGAGGCGTCGGCAGGGATATACTCAAAGAAGAGCGAGAAAAACAAAAGGAAGAATTTCCGGTTGACAGGTCCCTGTTTTCAATCAAAGATTGGGACACTGAATTTGTGTTCAGGAACCTAATAAACAGGCAGGGTCTAACTGAAGGTGGCAGGAAGCTCATTGAGCTGGCTCATTATCGTTTCAGGCAGCAGGGAATGACTTCTTTCATGCAACAGAATCAGGATTCTCTTTCAACTTGGGCTGTACTTGACCAGGGAGACGACGAGAACAACGGGAACTCCTACAGGGACATAATGCACTTCATCTGGCACTTCAAATATGACCTTGGGCCCTGGATGCAGGGAAAGCTTGTGGAGATTATAGGCCCCATGAGATCCGGAAAGAACAACTTCTCAGTTTATCTGGCAAGAGCAGCAATGTCAGGCAAGATCCATGTGATCACCAGCTTTCCCATGTTCTTTCCCACAACCCAAGATGG
>JAJZKS010000250.1 GCA_021850835.1 Thermoplasmata archaeon | reverse complement strand
ATTCAAGAGGCTTCCCCCAACATGCAGATATGCCGTAGTTATGGATTCTGACTTTTCCCACAATCCATCTTATATCTCTGAACTTCTCAAAACCGCTTCAGAAAAACAGGCAGACCTTGTGGTCGGCTCCCGTTATGTTCCAGGCGGAAAGAACCGGGATTCAATAAAGAGAAGGCTCATCAGCATTGGAGGCAACATAGCCTTCAGATCTACATTTTCTGCTAAAGTAAGGGATGCTACAAGTGGATACAGGGTTTACTCTGCCAGTGCTATGGAATTCCTGCTAGATTCCAATTTTGTAGAGCCAATAAGCCCGTCTTATGCTGGCCAGATTGACATCATGAGAAGGCTTATCGGCAATGGCTTCAAAGTGTGCGAATATCCAATAAAGTTTGTGAAAAGGTCCCAGGGGAAGAGCAAGCTTAAATTCAATGACATCGGGAATTTCGCCTCGCTAATTTTCAAGAAGGGCAACATTGGCAGGTATGTCATTGTGGGAATATCAGGGGTATTTGTAAACTACCTCATACTTTTCCTTCTCTATGGCTATATGGGATTCCCTGCCAGTCCTCTTGCAGTGGAGGCCAGCGTGGTTTCCAACTTTGTGCTTAATGACAGATTCACTTTCAAGAAAAGGCCCACAACTGGAAAGACTACATTTCTATTCAGGCTCGCTAGATTCAATTTCTTTAGTTTGCTTGGTATAGGAGTTAATGCTGGAATCTTCTACATCCTGTTAACTAGTGGCATTATCAATAAAGGAAGCATTTATGGTATTGGAGTCGCACAATTTGTGGGAATAGTGTGTGCTTTCCTCGTAACTTATCTCTCCTCAACATTCTACGTTTGGAGGGAAAGTGAGAAGTGAATGGGAGCCAGGAAAATTTAATTCTCGTTATCAGGTTTGCATTTATCGCGATTAGTTCCGTACTAATTGCAATTCCACAGATCCTCTGGAGCGAGTTTGGTTATCAGGGTATTTTGCTGATCACACTGGAGTCCTTTTTCATTTTCCTCGGTTTCCTGTTTCTTCTTAGTGGACTTGCAGCCAAGATTCCCGGACCCATACTGAATTTCACTCAGAAAATTTGGGATAGGATTGAGACAGAAGCATTTGGTGGCAAACTTCTCATAAGACTTGTTCCTCTAGGCTTTCTTGCTTATACCCTATATCTTCTAGTTCCTGTTTTTCTTTCAGGCATGGAGCATTACGGCGCCGTACCATTTAATTACGAAGCGTTGCTGGTTATAGCGACAGGGGCATCTCTGGCAATATTGGCAATACTTCATTTGATAGAGACCAAAACTTCAAGAAAGCTTACATGGCTGTTTTACATTCCCATTGCTGCCCTGGCTCTTACCTGGGCCATTGCATTCTGGATTGGGTCACCAAAATTCCCTACCGATGAGATGTTGCTGGACTACTACTCCGCTCACCTCATACTCCAAGGAATAAATCCCTATGTTGTGACGAACACTTCTGGTGTTTTTGGTTTTATACATTCATCCATCCCCGGTTTTCCTTTGAGCATCGGTACACCACTGCTTACAGGAGGGCTTGTAACCAGCCTCAGTTACCCGGCACTTTCAATTTTTTCCTATATCCCTGCCCAGATACTTGGAATAAGCCCTTCAGCTACTCTTCTTCCTCTTTATGTTGTGCCTGCACTGATGATTTTCTCTCTTTACTCAGGCTTAAAATACAGGCTACTTTCGCTCTTTCCTGTGTTTATCATTCTTCTAAATCCTTCATACCTAATACAAACTGGTCTTGGCTACCCTGACATCTTGTGGGCAATCCTGATGCTCATTTCAGTTTCAACCCATAAAAAACCCGTACTCTCTGGTCTTTCTATGGGATTAGCTCTCGCAGTTAAGCAAATTCCATGGGTAGCCTTTCCATTTTTCCTCATATTTATTTTCAAGGAAACAGGCAGGAAGGCCGGAATTGCGTGGTCTATTTTTGCGGCTGTAGCATTCCTTTTGCCTAATCTGCCATTTATAGCCAGTGATCCATCCTCGTTTTTCCATGCATTGGCTTCTCCCGGGCTCCTTCCGCTCATCGGCATAGGATTTGGGCCTTCCCAACTGGGTTTCCTTGGAATACTCCCACTCTCTAGAGAATTCTTTACTGCAATGGTCGTGTGCCTTGGGATATCATTTGTGATCATTTACATTTCATATTTTGATAAGTTAAGATTCGCTTTTCTTGCTTTTCCATTAATTATTTTTCTTTTCAATTACAGGTTCCTCCTTGATTACGAGATCTTCTGGCCCATCATCGCACTTGCCATTCCCGCACTTATGAAAACAGAAAAAGGTGAGGCATTAAGCGGACAGCACAAAAGAGTAAGTTTCAGCGGAAAAGAAAAAGCAATAGCAATGGCTATAGCTGTGCTGCTTCTTGGAGTGCCCCTTGGGATTCAAACCATGCATCCAGTTACTAGTGATATCAGCATGGGGAATATCAGCATCGAATCGACAGGGAACGGCAATATAACCGCAATTTCGCTGAACCTGTTGGTGGAAAATGGCAATTTATCATATGGACAGATACTTTACAGGATTGTCCCCCTGTCATCAATGCCTAACCTGAATGGATACCTCTGGCAACATGGCAACATAACCATGGGGAGCAAGGGCGCAATGATAACTATTTTACCGGAAAATTCACTGCAACAGATACCGGCCAATGGAAATTACCGCATCATAGCTTATTATGGAGAAATCTCCTCAACTTCACAATTCAATGTTAACAATGGAAATATTACGTGAAATTTGGTATGTCCGTTGAAATCTTCGGATTAGTTAAAGAATGGCACTTATCACAAAAATCGGATTTTAAGTAAAAACCCGCAGATTCCAATTTTGCCGAGGTTTCTGAAGATAAATATATAGTAGTCAGGGATTCAAGGTTGAATGACTGCTATCCTATACATAGCACTAAAGTTCCTTTCAATCGTAGTGGGAGGGATTGCAGCTGGGACTATCGGCTCACTGACGGGCCTTGGTGGGGCTACGG
>JAJZKS010000249.1 GCA_021850835.1 Thermoplasmata archaeon | reverse complement strand
ACCGAGACCGATGCAGGAGAGCCTGAACTGTTGCACGCACCTATCTGGTTTGCAAGGTATGAGCACAAAGGGAAGAATATCGTCCTGGTACTTGACGCAAGTTCGGGCGGCGTAATAAACAGTATTGGAATAGATTAGGGGAACAGTAAAAGTTCTCCAATATTCCTGTATGGGTGTTCTTATGATCAGGGCAGAATACCAGGCGAAGGATCTAGACAGCAAAACCTGGAAGGATTTTGAAACCTTATTCAACAAGTATGGGGGAGTCCAGGCTGGATGCTGGTGCATGTATTACCACAGGACAGGCGGGAGCCCTGGAAAAACGCAGGAAGAAAGGACTGAAAGAAACCACCGTGACATCAGGGACCTTGTATTTACCGGAAGGAACCGGAGTGTCATCATATATCATGATGGCAAGGCAATTGCCTCTGCACAGTACGGGACCAGTGAAGAACTTCCCCGCCCCGGAAACGGCAGGAACTACAGGGGCCTGAACCTCCCGGAGGCAAAGAAAAGGCTCTGGAGAATCACTTGTTTTTTTGTGGACAAACAGTACAGGAGAAAAGGTGTTTCCAGCTTCGCCCTGGATGAAATACTGAAGAGAATTAAATCACAGGGAGGGGGGATTGTTGAGGCGTTCCCTGTTACTAATTTCAAAGCGGTAAGCGTGTGGTTCGGCCTGATCTCCATGTATAGGGAAAGAGGCTTCCAGACTGTTGCCCAACTTGGGCGAAGTACATTACTTGTAAGAAAAGAGATATAATTTCTCCTCCCGGAACCCAGAACCATTACACTAATAAGGGGTGGGTCAATGTTAAATTGATATAGTTGAAAGCGAGCGATCTCTTTGTAAAAGCCCTTGAGAATGAGGAAGTGAAGTTTATTTTTGGCCTTCCGGGAGAGGAGAATATCGATCTGTTGGACTCCTTGAACGGATCAGGAATCAAGTTCATCACCACCAGGCATGAGCAGGGAGCTGCATTCATGGCCGATGTATATGGCAGGTTAACTGGGAAGCCTGGGGTCTGCCTTTCCACTCTCGGCCCTGGCGCCTCTAACCTTGTTACAGGGGTGGCAAATGCACATCTTGACAAAGTTCCAGTTGTTGCCCTCACAGGGCAGACTGCCAGAAACAAGCTTCACAAGGAATCTCATCAGAATGTCGACACCCTGAAATTATTCTCCGGCATCACAAAATACAATCAGGCAGTCATTCTGCCGGAGACAATTCCTGAAATCGTAAGGAAGTCTTTTGCCACATCCATGAGGGAGACGCCGGGTGCATCGCACATACAACTTCCACAGGATGTTGCAGCTTCGGAAGTGGAGGAAATTGAGATGTTGCATATCCCCACTGAGAAAGTGCCGACTGTATCCCCAGTTCTCATAAAAGAGGCAGCTGAAGCAATCAATAAAGCCAAAAACCCAATTATACTGGCCGGAAACGGAGTCATTCGTTCCAAGGCATGGAAAGAGGTCAGAGATTTAGTCGACAGTACTAATGTTCCTATTGTAGGCACATTTATGGCAAAGGGAATAGTGCCCTTCAACCATCCCAGAAATCTCTTCATTGTCGGCGGAAAACCGTATCCTCCCGGGATGAGGCCGCTCCACTCTTCAGACTTGGTTATAGCGATTGGATTTGACCTCGTGGAATATGACCCTATAACCTGGAACGCAGACCGGTCCAGGCAGATCATCAATATCCACAGTTTTGCCGCGGAACTGGATGAGCATTTTCCAGTCTCAGTGGACATGACCGGGGACATAGCCCTGACCATCAGGGAACTTGCACAACTTGTGGATAAGAGAAAGGATACTACTGTTCACGATGAAATCAGGGAAAGAAGACTAAGGGAAATGACAGAGATCAAGGATAAATCAGAAGTTATGCCCAAAGCGGTGATGAAGGCACTTACCAGGGACCTACCGGAAAATACTGTTCTCATATCTGATGTTGGGCTCCACAAGGTCTGGGTCTCCCGATGGTACCATCCCTCAAAAGCAGGAAAAACAATCATTTTCAATGGCTTTGCCTCCATGGGCGGCTCACTGCCGGGGGCGATTGCTGCAAAACTTGCGTGCCCGCAGGATACAGTGGTATCAGTATGCGGAGATGGTGGTTTCATGATGAATGTTCAGGAACTTGAAACTGCCACAAGGCTGGGCCTGAAATTTGCGGTGGTTTTATTCAATGACGGAAAATTCAGCCTGATAGAGAAGGAACAGATTGACAATGGCTTCAAGCCCTCCAATATATCATTTAACAATCCTGATTTCGGGCTGCTGGCCAAAAGCTTTGGAATCCATCACGAACTTTGCACCAGTGAGAAGGAATTCGATTCTGCCCTGCAGGGGTTCCTGAAAGAGGAAAAACTTACCCTAATTGAAGTGAAGCGCTGATATGAAACATTCCTATTTTATAAATGTTCTAAACTACATTGCTGGCAGGCTAACCTTAATAATCCATTACTCATAGCCCAGATTAGACCAATGACATTCGACTATGATGCAATCGTGATAGGTGCTGGAACAGGAGGACTTGCTGCCGGCATTGCTCTTAAGCAGGGCGGAAAAAAGTACTTGATTCTTGACAAGAAGGAGGAAATAGGGCTACCAGTAAGATCAACCGGAGCAGTTTCCATGGAATGGGTCAAGAAGATAGGCATGCCTACCGATCCCAATATCGTCAGGTCTTTGATTAAATCAATCTGGTTCAGGACAGATACAGGAAAGGACATTTCCCTTAAGTACGAACATCCTGTTGGCCTGGTTTATGATTTTACGACTTACGAGAAATTTCTTTCAAAAGAGATGGCGGGTGACCTAGATATACAGATGAAGACGAGAGTCACATCAGTTGAAGGCAACGAAGTTACCACCGATGGGGAAACGCTCACTGCAAAGCATATTGTGATGGCAGCTGGCCCCCAGTCAACTTTTGGCGAAAAACTCTCGAGGGACAATGTACTTGTTGCGTATGAGGAAGTGAGGGAACTTCCCAAAAGGGAAGATTACGAAATGATCGGTAGGCATGCCT
>JAJZKS010000248.1 GCA_021850835.1 Thermoplasmata archaeon | reverse complement strand
ATGGAAGAAGCACAGAAATTGCACCTGACATTGCATATGTTGGTATAATTCAGGATCATGTTGGAAACAAATGAAACATACCTGCCTGAGATCTTTCCAGCAAGGCTTCTCGCAACTTCTCCAAGTGAGTTGAGGTCTGCCTCCTCATACATGAAAACAATATCGTCCCTGTCCGGAGTCTCACCGGAAAGGACTTTCAGATAGATATCTTCAAGCGCGTCTGCCTGCTGAAGCATAGCTGCTCATTTAATTAATAATAATAACCCTTTGGATTGTCCCGGTGTCTTCAAAATAAAGTTTGAGGTATGGCCATTTCCGGCTCATACCACGTTTACACCCTGGATCCTTCCAAGTCCTGTTCCTATATTTTTCCAGGAGTTGCCCAAGTCCCCGGAGAAGTACATATCTCCAGTGGTAGTTCCAAAATAAAGGCCAGGGTGTTCTGTGTTGTCGTGGGTGAAAGAGTCCCTGAGCACATTGGTATGGACTTTTTCAGGAAGGCCATTGGTATGCCGGGTCCAACTCTTACCCCAGTCGGCTGTACTGTAGACTGAAAGTTGGCCCTGTATGCATACATTGTGGTCCTTGCAATCTTCCATTGGTTCAGGTACAGGTATTACAAAGACGTGAGGGGAAGAGTTTTCCACCACATCAACTGAAAAACCAAATCTGTTGTCAAGGTTTATGCTGACATCTTTCCACAGGTCGCCATGGTTGTCAGAGAAATATACGCCACAATGGTTCTGCTGATAAACTCGGCTATCCTTGGGTGAAACCACTATTTTGTGTGTACATGAATGAACTCCCAAATGCGCTTTTATTCTCTCATCAGTCGGCGCATCCGCCTTTGCAGAGGAAACACCCTTTTCTCCCATTGGGCAAGCATTATCCACTCCATTCTTCAGTGATTTCCATGTTTCACCACCGTCATCGCTCCTGTAAGTCCCATTCCCGGATGCAACTAAAAAGATCTTCTTTGGGTCATTCATATCAAACTTTATGGTATGGAGTGCCAACCCGGTAGTCCTGAATCCCCAGTCTACGCCCCAATTCTGGCGGTTTGGAGCCTCATGAAGGCTTGTAACCTCATCCCAGGATTCCCCGTAATTGGTGGACTTGAAAAGGTGTCCATACTGAGTTCCGGCGTAAATCGTACCTTTATGGTGTGGATCAGCCGCTATTTCCCAGACCTTTCTCACGTGGAGGCCCTTGCTTGAAGGTTTCCATGTTTTTCCACCGTCAGTTGACCTGAAAACTCCTTCTGATAAAGAAGCTGCAAAATAATTTCCATTACCATCGCCCACCACCTTGTTCACATTCTCCTCAGTAAGGAAAGGCTTGCTCAGGTTCCAGTTTTTCCTTCCCTCGTCTGGAGTAAGGAAATAAGCTCCATTCTTAGTTGCCAGAGCAACTTTAAAGGTATTGCTTGTCAATTCACGCAACTAGGTTCTGGAACCTCAAATAGTTTATGGTATAAATTGAAATCAATTATCATATAATATGTACAAGTCCCGTGAATAACCCATTAGCAATCATGGTTAAGTATGCTCCTGAAAATATGTAAAAGTAAGAGCCGAAAATAGTAAGCCCCTTCACAATGCCCGTCTCTGGATTTAATACTGAGGGGCAGAAGACGTCCCCGGGATATGGAAGGTAATGACCGATGTTAAAGGCAACCTCTGAAACAGAGAGGAAGATGAGAGATTACACCAGGCAAGTCAGCAGCATAAATTCCGTGTGCTCCCTCGTGGCATTTCTGCCAACAATTTTTGCTATTTATGCGGGCATACCGTTCATGTACTTCTTCATTCTCGTACCGTCTCAGATTCTGGTAATTGCGGGAATTTCGTATTACAAATATCATGTTGATAGAAGAGTCAGGAAAATTGAAGTTTCTCCAGTGAAGTATGTCCTGGATAATACCATGAGCTATGCTATTTTCAGTATTTCACTCCCAATACTGCTCTTCCTGTTTATCCTGTTTTACTCGCTCACAAGTATCCAGAGGGTAATTACCATCAACCTGCTATTTGTCATGAGCCTGCTATTCGTTGTTTCGAACCTCCCCGCCTCAAGAATGAAAAGAATTTCCCGCCCGCTGGAGGATGCTTACCTTGTCAGCAAGGCAGATGAACTCTCAAACAAGCTTGGCACAGGAAAGCTGGGCATTTACGTCTTGAATCTTGGCCGGTTCAGGATTGCAAATGCCGGCCAGGTTGGGGCGATGAAATACTCTGTCTTCATAACGGACTATCTCCTGGACAACCTCAGCCCGGAGGAGAATGTTGCAGTGATAGCGCATGAATTTGCCCATGCCAGGCAAAGGCATGTCCTTAAGACCGCATTCATAGCTTGGGCTATCACAACTGTGGCTGGAAATCTCATGGTATTCCCTGTGGATGTGGGAACATACCCGGTGCTTGCACTTGTGCTTCCTGCAATAGGATTCTTCTTCCTCATGCTTGCTATGCTGCTGATTATTCCAACCATCCAGAGAAGGTTTGAGTCGCAGGCAGATCTGATAGCGGCAAGTGTCGTCAATGGGATGGACCTGGTTAATGCCCTCCAGAAGATAACCAGGCTGAACTTCACCCCATCGGAGATTTCAAGGCACTGGTCATTGGACCATCCTCCCACCAGGGAAAGGGTGAAGAAAATTATCGCATATACTCAGGGAAAGGCCACGTCCCCAAATGTGCAGGGCACCAAGGCTACGCATAATATTCCAAAATGATTAATTATCATGTCAAAATGCAGGGCCATGGAGAGGTCCATGGAATATCCTGTCGACTACTGGAAGGAATACATCAACGAAAATTATCCCCTGAACTTCAAGGAAGCCATGAACCTTGCAGGAGAACTGGAACTTCCGGGACTAATGAAGCTTGCTAACCACCTGAGATCCAGGCAGGTTGGCGACACTGTCTCCTATGCAGTTTCATACAATATCAATTATTCCAATTACTGTACTGCCAGCTGCCCAATCTGTGCTTTCTATGTTCCAATGGCAATGAAAGGGAAAACAGACCGCGGCTATGAATTATCCATCAAGCTGGCATGGACGCGCAT
>JAJZKS010000247.1 GCA_021850835.1 Thermoplasmata archaeon | reverse complement strand
TCGGGAGCTGGCCTGCAAGCCCGGCGCCCTTTCCTCCGAGGATATCTACCATTTCTCGGTTTCCTTCGCTAAAATCATACACCAATTTTCTGGGGCTGTTCACGTTCTTTTATTTGGGGGCTTTAAAAAGGTTTTACCAGACTTCATGTTAATTTGTGCCGAAATTCGTATCTTATTGCCAAATGATCGTATAACTTTGGATCAAGCCATTAGCTTAGGTCCTATTTTGCGATAAAGTATAAATAGGCTGAGCTCGTATAACGGGGAAAATATGTTTAATATATAAAACCAAGAAATTTACTATGCTTTACCGAGGCGATTTTTATTAGAAAAGTTGGCATTGCCGATTAACATGGAACGGTCTGTTATCCAACTCTCCAGTGGCAAAGTCTCTTATCTTGAACGCGAAGGGGTTTATCCGGTAGTATTCCTGCATGGGCTTGGGGGTTCAGGAAACAACTGGCTGAGGCTTGCAGGCCAGCTCCCGAAGCATATCCGGATGATCATGCCGGACCTATGCGGCCACGGCCGGACGGAGATCCCCATGAAAGATTTCTCAATTGCGGAACAGGTTCTGGCATTAAAGGAACTCATATTGAAATTGGGCCTGGAAAGGTTTTCAATGGTAGGCAATTCATATGGAGGATGGGTCTCCATGAGGTTTTGTGCCTCGGGTGGGAATCCAGAAAGCCTCGTTCTTATGGACTCGGCAGGAATTAACCCTACTGTCGGAGAAGAGTCCCCGGATAATGAGGAGAAGTTTGTCCAGAGGGTGATGGCAATGAATCCAAGGAACAATGTAGAATATATAAGAAAATTCGTAAGGGTCAACGCAACCGGAAGGGAGAAAGTCACTAATGAGGAATTGAATTCCATCAGAGCCCGGACACTTATCATCTGGGGAAGGAAGGATCGGCTAATACCGGTGAAATATGCAGAAGAACTCCACAGAAACATACAGGGAAGCAAATTGGAAATTCTGGAAGATGCAGGGCACATACCACACTCAACAAATCCGGAAGAAGTAGGAAAGCTTCTGGCCAAATTCCTGCCTGAATGATCCTGCCACTTACCTTGAATTCAGTTTATATGAACCAGGATCTTCAGCTTGGCGCGCAGTTATAAATTCGCTCATTTCTTCAGGATTTGTCTCAACAATCTGCGCCTCATGCTTTCCGATGATTTCCCATTCAAGGAATATCCCGCCATTTCTCGGCTTCATTCTTGTAATGATTGACCCTCCAAGGAATGGTTCAGATATGGAGTTTACAGAAACTACGGGAAGCCTTGTTTCAAGAGATCTTCCCTTAACATAGATGTGCCACATTTCCATGAATTCTGCAGTTATAAGTGATGGGTTCACAATAAGGCTCGCACCGTTGGCAACCGCCATCTTGGCAAAATATGGGAAGTCAAGGTCGTAGCACACAGCTACGGCAACCTTCATGTTGCCTGCACTGAAAATCTTAACATCGTTTCCCCTTGCATACCTGCCATTCTCAAGCTTGAACAATGATATCTTGTCCTGGAACCCCTTTAATTTCCCGCCATGTATGAATGGAGAGGAATTGTAAAGCTCTCCGTTGCGTTCCATTGAGAAGCTTCCGGGCACGACGGTGCATCCATGCAAGCTTGAAAAATCCTGGAAATAGTCTAAGATCTCCTGAAGTGTGGAATCGGTTTCTGGCAAAGCATTTGTCACCCACTTTTCAGGAAAGGCAACCAACTGGAATTCATGTTCGCTGAACCTGCCCAGCACTTTTCTTAGGTATGGCATGGCTTCATTGGCCTGCAGCCTAGGGGCCTGAACGCAAAGAACTTTCAAGCTTTACCATTCCTTAATTTTTCAGAGAGAAGTATCATCAGGTTCAATGCCATTTTCGGCTTGAACAAGTGGCCCGCCCTTACTGCATCATTTCTTGTGATGAATGTATATTCATTCTTCACCGGGCCGAATGGCAGTTTTTCATCGGTGAATGGATTGAAAACAATGATGTCAGGATCGATGTCACTGAAGCTTTTCCGGATCACTTCAGGTTCCGTTTCCCTGGAAAGCTTGAATATTGCAAGCAATCCTTTATGGTGCTTCCTTATGGTGTGGTTTAGCTTTTTGCTTGTGATAAGTTTCAGTTCCACTGGGGCAGAGCTGTCAAGCTTGTCCCTGAAAGCTTTTTCCAGCCTGTAATCGGGCAGTGAGGCAGAATTCACAACCAGGTCAAATTTACTCCTGGAGAAAGCCTCTTCTGTGCCCTTCTCAAACTCTTGCATGGTTTCGGCCGGAAAGAACTCTACGTAATCCGGGACACCCTGATGGGCATTCCCTATGAAAACAACCTTTTCAGCACCCAGGCGGAACGCGCTCCTCACAAGCCACCAAGCTGTGGTGCCAGTTCCTGAGTTTGTAATGCTTCTCACTGGGTCAATTCTCTCCTCCCCCTTTCCCCCTATTATGAGGGCTTTCCTTCCAGAGAGCTGGTGATGGCTCAGTGACCTGACTGCATAGTCAACCAGTTTATCGATTTCAGAGATCTTTGCCTTTTCAGAGTGCATTTTTGGGGGAACTATGGCAACGCCAGCTTCCCCAAGCTTTTTGAGGTTAGCGCTGTTGATCGGGTTGACCATCATGCCTTCATGCATAACAGGTGCAATGAGAACAGGATTCCCATTTCCAAGGGCAAAGGAAAAGAAAAGCGACGGCACATCGTCTGAGATGCCGGAGGCTGCCTTCCCTATGAAGTTATAGGAAGCCGGGCATACCATAAGCAGAGTGTTCTTGGGGTTTCCTTCAAAACAGCTGATATGTTCTATGAAACCGGTAATTTCCGTTACCACTTCCCTTTCGGACGCCCATTCCATTACGTTTGGATTTACCATAGAAGCTGCTTCCCTGGACATTCCAACAGTCACTTCAGCGCCTTCCCTTCTCAGGTCCCTGATCAGGTCGGGGATCCTGTAAATTGAAATGCTGGCAGTTATGGCAAGTACAACTTTCTTTCCCGAAAGGGCACCTGCAAACCTTGTCTCGTCTATATCTATCATAAGTCCTCAGGCTTCACAATGAACCAGGAGAAGCA
>JAJZKS010000246.1 GCA_021850835.1 Thermoplasmata archaeon | reverse complement strand
AAACTGGCAGAGCCAAGATTTTCCGCAAACCCGGTAAATGAAGTTTTTTCATTCGGCAGAAGGGAGTAATTCTTTAATCAACGATATCAATAACTGTTCATGATACAGGCAGATCAGGTGGAAATAGCTGGAAGACCGTACGAATTCATGAAGATGGAAATGGGAAATGCCCCTCTTCTGGTTCTGAAAGGGACAAAAGGCTTCGTAATGTGTGGGTATCTCAACATCGATTCCGCTGAAAAACTTGGTGACATCGCGGTGCGTGTCACCGGTGTCAGTAATCTTCAGACAATGCTGGAAAGCAAGGCTGCAGGTGTCTCCAGCAAGGCTAAGAACCTAGGCATCAAAGAGGGACAGAAGGTATCAGAATTTATTCACCTCCTGTGACTGGAGATCCAGATGTTTCAAGAGAGAAAAGCGGCAGTAGCGCTCATTAAAAAGGGCGATCAGATACTGCTCATAAAGAGGAAGAAGATCGATGGTGATCCATGGTCAGGACACATTGCCCTACCCGGGGGCCATGTCGAGAAAAACGAAACGATTGAACAGGGGGTTTTAAGAGAAGTAAAGGAGGAAGTTTCGTTGGACTATTCAGAAGCCGATATTGTTGCTGAAATGCCTCCAGTTAACACCGTTCGTGCCCCCGATCTGTGGGTTTACCCGGTTATTATAAACACTGCTTCATTTGATGGAGCAAAAGTCGGACCTGAGGTCGAAGAGCTGCGAGTTGTAAACATCCTTGATTATCGAGATTCTACAGAAACGAATTTCAATTCTCCAGCAATGGATTACGATGGCTGGATAGTTTGGGGGCTCACGTACAGAATCCTGAAAAATTACCTGAATCAGCAGAGGTAGTCATGCAGGCTCAAATGTTCTCGTGCCGCCCTGCTCAAATGATACTCGCACAACGAAGCTTGAGATGTCCATCAGGGACTTCTGCAGTGTCTCCAACTGGTTTTTTTTGCTTATTGCGAGGATAAAACCCTCTCCTCCGCCTCCCATGAGCCTTACTCCCGCTGCACCATTCTCCGAGGCAGTTTTGATTATACTGTCTATCTTGTCATTTGAAACGTTTTTCCCGAGTTTCTTTTTCAGGATCCATCCCTCGTTTATGGCACCCGTAAACCTGTCTAAATCATTGTCCTTTGCAGCAGACTTCATTTCGTAAGCCAAGTCCCGCATCTTGAGTAGATTTGACACCACCTCCTGAGATCCCTTCCTCGATCTTTCGACCTGTTCCCGGAGGACCTGGGAACTCTCCCTCGTTTTGCCGGTATAAACCAGCAGGGTGCGTTTTTCCAGCTCCTTTATGAAGCCTGCGCTTTCTGTCATGCGATCAATGGTCTCCTTTCCGGACTTGAACTCCATGAACTTGAATCCGCCGAGGCTAACAGCGAAGGGATCCTGTTTTCCAAGCGTTACGCCAAAATAATCTCTCTCGATCTGGAAAGCTTCCCTGGCTATTTGCCAAGGATCATTCGTCACTCCCTTGATTCTGTAGATGAGGGCAAGAACTGCAGTAACCAGGGCACTGGATGAACCGAGGCCTGATCCAGGTGGTACTCCGGCATTGATGGCAATGCGCCCGTGATCTATGCCTCTGCCCTGGAAGAGCATGGACATTTTGTGCAGCACATCGTCCTCTTCATTCTCCTTTCCTATTATGACGCTTCTCAGAAAATCTCTTGATGATATTTCAAGTTCATATTCATCCGGCGTGTAGATCAAAGTTACGCCGCGGTCAATGGCGGTGTTGACGACTGCTCCTCCGTATGTTTCACAGAACGGATTAATGTCGGTCCCTCCTCCTCCAAAACTTACTCTGAATGGACTGTATGCAGCAATCTTTGTCATTGAGAATCAGTATCCATGTATGGAAACTGTTAAGATAAATATCTTGTGTGTGAAAGTTCAGCGATTCAATAACTGATTTATATTTCAAAGCCATTGAGACTGCATGGAAAAAAACAATAGTTACTGGCACACCATACCTATTGGTCCGAACTCACCGGAAATCCTCAATGTCATCATTGAGACCCCCCAGGGGAGTAAAAATAAATATGAGATCTCAAAGGAGTTTCCCGGCATTATTCTTGACAGGGTTCTTCACTCATCTGTAATGTACCCTATTGAATACGGTGCGGTTCCCCAGACTTACTACATGGATGGGGACCCCCTTGATGTAATGGTTCTGGTATCCGAAAAGACATACCCCGGCGTAGTACTTGCTGCAAGACCAATTGGAGTCATGAAAATGATCGATCAGGGTGAAGTCGACAATAAGATACTTATGGTTGCAGACAAAGACCCACGATACAGGGACATTAAGAATTACAGCGACCTTTCGTCCCACCTTCTGAAAGAAATTGTGCATTTTTTCCAGACGTATAAATTGCTGGAAAACAAAAAGACCGAAGTCTCTGGATGGGAAGATCGGAGCGAAGCAATCAGAGAAATAGAAGCCTCAATAAAACGATACAATGAGAAATTCCCCAAATAACCATGATCAAGGAAACGGAAATTCCGGTTGGACGGGGGAAGGTCATAATCCACTCCTCCTTCAGGAATATTGCTGGCAGAGGTAAATACATCATTCTAAGGCTGAGAAATAGGCCTGGCCCATGCAACGATGCAGATTGCCAGCCAATAAGGTACGCCTCCATTGATCTAACCGAGATACCGGACAGCACCCTGAAAATCTTTGTCGGCGAAGGTTATTTCCTTGCAGTCGATCAGGAAATATTCTCGGTTATAGACAGGGACAGGCAGACTGTGATCCTAAAAAAAGGATTCTTTGGTAAATATATCATAAGAGGACTTGCCTTCTGAAATAATCTTATTTTTCCCGATTTAGCAGGCTTCCATCCCGGTTTGCTTCAAACCATTTTTATATTGCAATCTCCTATTCCGACACGAAGAGTAGCAGAACAACCCGGCATTTCATGCTTGATAACAATGAACTCTGGGCTGTCAGCATTGCATCCGGCATCCGTTCCATTGGCTTTGGTGCTACTTGGCCCTTCATGGCACTATTCTTCAACATAGATCTTGGCGTGCCGGTGTATGTTGTGGGCATAATG
>JAJZKS010000245.1 GCA_021850835.1 Thermoplasmata archaeon | reverse complement strand
ATAAGGAGCTTGACAGAACCGTCGACAAGATGGCGCTTGAAGCTGAATCCCAGTAATTTTTTTATTTTTCCAAAAATTTTCTTATTTTTTCCTTTATTTCTTCCTGACCGTTGAGCCATGAAAATACTAGGGCTTCAGTATCCATTGCAGCATCAACGGATGAGTCCATTGAAGCATTTACTGCCAATTTTGTAAGGGCTACGGATTCTTTTGGGAGCTCTGCGATCTTTCTGGCGAGATTTTCGCCTTCCTGGTAAAGCTCAGTCGGTGGGACAGATTTCTGTATAATTCCGAGTTCCATTCCTTTCCGGGCATCGAATTTCTCTCCAGTGAGTATGAGATGCATGGCATTGCCCCTGCCCACATACCTGGGGAGGATCGCATTGCCTCCTGCGCCTGCGTTCAGGCCAATATTTATCTCAGGCTGCCCAAGCTTTACGTTGTCAGCGCATATCCTCATATCAGCAGAGAGGGAGAGCTCGAAACCTCCTCCCAGGGCAAATCCTTCCAGGAGCGCAATGTATATCTTTGAAGAGTTCCGCATTTGGTGGGAAAGCCTGTTCATTTTCCTGTGGAATGCAAGAGCTGAAGAAGCATCCATTTCCACGAGGTCTTCAAGATCCGCACCGGATGAAAAATTTCCGTCCGCGCCATGGATGAGAACCACCCTGATCTCCACATCTTCCTCTATTTTCATTGCTTCACTTACAAGCTGGTCCAGCATGGCAGATGAAATTGCATTGAATTTTCCGGGGTTCATGAGGGACAGGAAAGCTATGCTTCCGGACTTGCGCAGTGAGACCTCGCCGCTCATCATAATGTGAATAGACTGTATGCATAAAGCAATTCTGTGAGAATTTTAATACAGGCAGATAATCTTGCACCATGCCATTCTACGATTTCCCTGAATCACCAACCTACGAGATTGTCGGCGAAGTTCTGAGAAAGACCTCCACTGGCGAGAAGGTCTATTCCTTGGCTATCGGGGAGCCGTCATATGACACGCCGAGGGAAATCACTGAAGCAGCTTATGAAGGCATGAAAAAGGGCATGACCCATTACACTTCTTCCCTTGGAATTCCTGAGGTCAGGGCAGCCATTGTGAGAAAAGTGAAGCGGAAGAACGGGATCATCTGCCAGGAGAAGCATACCATATTCATATCGAGCAAACTGGCCATCTATGGCATATTGGTTGCCCTCAGGGACAGGGATGGTGGGGAAGTTCTGGTTCCCGACCCCGGATACTTTTACACCGAGCCTGCTGAACTAGCCGGCCTGGACCCGGTTCCTTACACACTGGATGAGGATTATGGGTTAGATGTTGATGCAATTGCCTCAAAGATAACCCCCAGAACCAGGGCCATTATCATAAACACACCATCAAACCCTACCGGAAGGGTCTACAGCAGGAAATCCCTGAAGGCGCTACTGGAACTGTGCCGGGGAAAGCCGCTGAAAATCATTTCGGACGAGGCCTATGAAGATCTGGTGTACCAGGGTAAGCATGTTTCCCTTGGTTCACTTGAGGAGGAGCCGGTACAGGTGATTTCCCTGTTCACCCTATCAAAGAGTTACGCCATGACCGGATGGAGGGCAGGATATATTGTTGCAGAAGAGAATTTTGTGAAGAGGATGGGACGGTTCATGGACCAGGCATTCACCTGCTTTCCTCCGTTTATCCAGCATGCATCCGCCCTGGCACTTGATTCCATGGACGGCAGGGTGGAAGAATTCAGGAAAGACCTTGAGAAGAAAAGGGAATTCACCCTGGAGCGGCTGAAAGAAGTTGAGGGGCTGCACTTAAACAAAGTGGAGGGGGCTTTCTACATGTTTCCAGCGTTTGATTCCAAAAGGAGCTCCTACGAAATAGCCACCTCTCTTCTTAAGGAGTATAACGTTGCAGTTCTTCCTGGTTCTGTGTTTGGAAACAAGGGCGAGGGCCATCTCCGATTGTCCTATTCGGTATCCATAGAAACCATTTCTGAGGCAATGGACAGGATGAGGGTTTTCTTCTCCAAGACCTCATAAAGCAAACTTATTGCTTTTTTTATCCCCTGCAACATTTATTTGAAGTTGCTGATCTGTTGTTTTGGTGGCGGTTAGAATGAGCTCGCAGTTAATATTCAGGATTTAACCGTTTCATGAGCAGTATGTAAAGCACGAACCCTGCTATGGCGACTCCTATTATCCCAAAGTACCATATGACTGCAATCTGCCATCCAATAATGACTGCCCCGAAAATTATGAAGTAGCTCCCCGCTGCGAGGAAATATATGAACTCGTAGAAAAACAGCATCATCGTGATCGCCATTATGTATTCAGCCAGATCGTTGTAGCCGCTCCTCAGAAGCGACATTGTGAATATGCCAAGCCCCAGGCCCGCGATGAGAAAGCCCATTCCAGCTGCAAATGAGCCTGATAGTTCCCCAAGTATGTTCCCGTTTATAACTGCGAGCAGAATGGATTCCAGGTTGAAGACAAACAGGAACTGGTCATTGAGTTTTTCCCTCGATTCCTCGTCCAGGCTTCCGGCTAAGCTTTTCTGTGACGTGAAGTGCACTGAAGTTCCCACAGTGAAAAGGATCAGCGGGAAGATTGCCAGAAGGTGGTAATTTATGAGGATCATCTAGGTCATGCAGTGATTATATGTTGCACACGGTATTTAACCATAGCAATGACATGATAGTGTATTTCGCGCTGTAGAAGTGAGTGTAGGTGTATCAAATGCTTCCATCTTACGGGACATTTCCATGTTAAGCTGAATATACAAATAACTAGGAATGATCCTACCTCATGACTGGTAACCTGGATGAGGCGCTTAAGCTTAGGGAACTGGCGAAGGAACACAACAGATTCTTTGGGGATAGCATTCCGCTCATTGCTTCTGAAAACATCATGAGCCCGCTGGCCCTCGAGATGCTTATCACGGACCTGGGATACCGGTATGCCGAGGGGTTGCCGCACCACAGGTATTATCAGGGAAATTTCTACGTGGACCAGATTGAGGAAAAGGTCATGGAACTTGGAAACCGGCTGTTCCGATCAAAGCAGACTGATCCCCGCCCTGTCTCCGGTACCAATGCAAACACCTCT
>JAJZKS010000244.1 GCA_021850835.1 Thermoplasmata archaeon | reverse complement strand
CATAATTTCAGAACTGGGAATTGCAGATTTTTTCAACCGGAATTTGCCATTATGGAATAATGCAATACTTAAATTAGTTAGGCGCAATATTGGATAGTTTTAAGTGAGAACATTTACAGAAATAGGAATAGAAGAAAGATTGGTAGAACAGCTTAAAAAGATGAATTTCACCAATCCCACAGAGGTTCAGGAAGTTTCAATACCCCTGATTCTCGATGGAAAAGATGTAGTAGTGAGAGCAAAAACAGGAACCGGAAAGACAGGGGCTTTTCTCATACCAGTTATAAACAAGATCTGGGGCACACGAGGGCTTAAGGCTATCGTTCTTACCCCCACAAGGGAACTTGCAAAGCAGGTTGCGGAAGTTGCAGACAAGATGGGTAGAGACGCAAAGCTGCACGTTGTCACAGTGTATGGCGGGGCATCCATAAACGCCCAGCTTGATGCACTGAGAAGAGGGGCAAACATTGTGGTTGGAACACCCGGCAGGGTACTTGACCTCATATCAAGGGATGCCCTGAATTTGAGCAAGATCGAATACCTCATTTTAGATGAGGCGGATGTCATGCTTGACATGGGTTTCATAGACGACGCAAGGGAGATAATCTCCTATATGCCAAGGGAGAGGCAGACAATGCTGTTCTCTGCCACAATGCCGAGAGAGATTCTCAGCATAGCGAAATCCCATATGAAGAAGGATCGCGAGAATGTGATTGTAGGGGAAGAGGAGGAGGTTACTGTACAGAGCATTAGTCACTATTATGCTGTTGCCGGCAGGAACCAGAAATTCAGAACTCTTCTTGCATACATAGAGCAGCACGAGCCAGCAAAGGCCATCATATTCACAAACACAAAGGACTCTGCAAACAAGATCCACTATATGCTAAAGCAGATGGACCTGAATGTCATCCTGCTTCACGGCGGACTTACCCAGGCCGAGCGTGAAAGATCCCTGAGCAATTTCAAGCGTGGGGCACAGTTCCTCATCGCAACAAATGTTGCCTCCAGAGGTCTCGATATACCTGATGTTACGGACATAATCAACTATGATGCACCAGACACAGGCAATTCATATGTTCACAGGGTCGGTAGATCTGCAAGAATGGGAAAGGACGGAAGAGCATTCACCATCATATCTGCCTCAGAGCAGTCCCTTATATCGGACATAAAGAGAAAGGCAAATGTGAAAATGAAGATACTCGACCTTGACCTGGAGAATGTGGAAAACGTCCAGATGATAAGCTCCACAGAATTTTACGGGCAGAGGGGAAACCGTGGGGAAAGATCTGAACGTGGCGGAGACCGTGGCGAGAGACAGTATGGGGGACACAGCGGCCCAAGACGCTATGGAAACAGCGGTGGGCGGAGCTCAGGTGGATCACGCGGACCCAGAAGATATGGCAATGATCGCCGAAGAAATGATCGTGATTGATCACATTTCTCATAATCTAATCTCAGCAGGCTGATCTACAAAAGGAGTCAGATCAGCTGTTTTTATAGTTCATTTCCATGACATTCTCATGGTCGACAGTAAGACCCTTTTCAGCGGAAAAGCATCGATTTATTCCAAATACAGGCCCGGGTATCCAAAAGAGCTGCTTGAAATACTTTCGAGAGAAACGGGATTCAAACGAGATTGGGTTGTAGTTGACATTGGGTCTGGCACGGGGATACTGTCGAGATTATTTCTTGATAACGGAAACCGGGTCTATTGCGTTGAACCGAATGAAGACATGCGTTCTGAATCATTGAAGTTCAATTCAGTTTTCCCGAACTGCACCGTCCTGAACGGAACTGCTGAAAATACGGGTCTGGAGAGCAATAGCATAGATGTTGTAGTTGCAGGTCAGTCATTCCACTGGTTTGATCCTGTTGCGGCAAAAACAGAGATGATTCGGATCCTGAAACATGGAGGATATGCAGCCCTTATATGGAACAATCGTTCAGAGAATGAGAAGAGCCTGAGCAGGGCGTATGATGATATATGTTCCAGATACAGCCACAATTATCATGGCACTGGAAACTCTCGAATAACATCAGCCACATTTTCGACGTTCTTTAATGGAGGATATAAAATGTTTAAAATTCAAAACGACCAGAAACTGGACCTTGACGGCATTCTTGGCAGATATTTTTCCACTTCTTATGCTCTCGGACCCGATGATCCGGAATATGGTAACGCTGTTGAAAGCCTGAAACAACTGTTCAGGAAATTCCAGAAGAACGGATACGCCACAATGGAGTACGAAACGCAGGTATTTATCGGGCAGATGAAATAGCATCCTGCCCCTATATTTTCTTTCTCAGGCAGTCAGGGCATACACAGTCAGAAGCGATCAATGAAAGCAGTTCCCTCTGACCTGCATCTACCTTTACCTGGTCACACCAGCATCCAAACAGGCCCCCGCATGAAAATTCGGTGCCACAAAGTTCGCATGTCTTGGTTCTTGCCACAGTATGAAATGTTAAGGGGATATAAAAAAAATTGCAGTCCGGACGGGAAAAAGCAAATAGAATATAAGTCCTGCTACCATCAGTCCGTGAATGGTTTCCAGGAACGTCTCACTAATAACTGGTTCTTCCACAGTAAGAGGACTGGGCTATTCATCAATCTGGATCTACAGTTCACTGTATATGCATGAAGTCCTGAAAATATCACTCTTCTATGACGGCGTTATATTCACTGCAGGAGGTCTCCTGGCAGCTTTCGTGAACATATATGGAGGTGCAATATCGGACAGGGTCGGGCACAAGGAAGCCATGATCTTCTCATACTCAATGGCAGTTGTCATATATGCCGTAATCAGCTTTGTTCCCGGGATTGCCTTATCTGCACTTCTCTATCCTGCGGCTTTCATAATGTTCATGGTGGCAAATGCGGTTCAATCCCCAGCGTCAAATGCGCTAATTTCCAGGTCATCTGACGTGCAGCTCAAGGGGTTTTCGATCCTCAGGGTCGGCAATAACATAGGCTGGGGTTTTGGTCCCGCCATAGGAGGCTTCATAGAGTCATATTCCGGGTACCATCTCCTCTTTGTTTTTGGCCTCATGACCGGAATAGTCTCGCTTGGAATCAGCTTTTTCCTGCATAATGTAAAGGACGATG